>JBHLKV010000027.1:0-20143 GCA_048886305.1 Candidatus Hodarchaeota archaeon | reverse complement strand
AAGATACGATCCGTTCCCTGTTTTGTATGTACGCAAAAATCAAAAGCTAAGTCATCAGTAATTCTAATTCCTTTTGAACCCAATACATAAGCTCCTTCAGTATTTTCTCTGAAAAATATCCAATCAATTCCTTGTTCAGGAACTTTAACTGGACGAACATTGGCAAATAAATCCAGTTCTCTTCGCATTGAAACATTAGCACTTTCTAGATTCGGCCATTTTCCAGAAGCTAAATCAGCTGAGCTTGGTGTATGAGTAGGTCCTTTTAGGATAACATGGCAATTTCTTAATTGTTCAAGAACATCATCAGGAATTGCTTTCATGAGTTTTGCTCTATTTTCAATAGTGAGTCCTACTATATCTCTAAATTCTACTTTTCCATTTTGAACTTCATCTTTCAAAAGAAATTTTAGGATTTCTTCAGCATGTTTTGTTATTTCTGGCCCAATACCGTCCCCTCCAGCAACTCCAATTACGATTAGTTTTAGCTTAGAATAATCTATCCAATCTTCTGCTTGTTTCATTAGTTCTATTCGTCCTAATTGTTCTTTTACAAGTTTTTCAAAGTGTTCTTTTGCTTTATTAACAATATCTTCCATATTTTTTAATCACAATTTCGTTTTTCTAGTATGCTTTTATTCTTAATTATCACTTTTTCTTAAAATTTATGTTTTTTTGAACAAAATTAAAAATAAAAAATTTAATTATTCACTAAATAAAATTTCATCCCAAGGTTGTCGATATAAACCAGCTCTTTGTCTCTTTTGATCAAAAACATGGCCCATCATACCTATTGAGCGACCAAGAACAAATAAGCCGTTTAAAGCCTCACTATAAATTACATCCTCTATTTCTTCTGGAGAGAAATCTAAGTTCTCTAATAAATCTAGAAATGTAATCCCAATACACCCATCAACATTTAAAATTAAATTATTTCTTTTAGCAGTCGTTAATTTCTCTACGTCAAGAGCGAAATCTAAGTGTGGATGTTTTTTGAAATTTTTAAATACAAATTCTTTAAGTAATTGGACTCTGACGTCCGGGTTTTGAACTGATTTAATTCTATGGCCAATTCCTGGTATATTAATTTTAACGACATCCTTCATATATTTGACAAATTCTTGTGGTTTCAATCCTTTTTGTAAAGCTTCTCTCACATATTTTGCCGCATCCGATATTGCTCCTCCAAATCTGGGACCAATGGTTAAAATTCCACTAGCTAAAGCAGACATAAGATCTTTGCCAGCACGAGCAGTAATAATTGCGTTATGTGCTCCAGAAACTGCAGGTCCGTGATCAGCAGTTAATTTAATCACCATTTCAATAAATTGTTGTGCAAAATCGGGTAATTCGCGTTTAAACCATAAGAGACCTATTACATAGCCTAATGATTTATTCTCTCTAATAATTTCATCAAGCCCAATTCCAGCAAAGGTAGGAACATCTCCTCGGTCATCACTAATTGTTACAACAACATCAGAGGGTTTTCTAACCAATCCTAACCTTGTTGCTTCGTTGAAATCCATAGGAATTTTAGGAGGTTCCACTTCTTCAGCAGGTTTTATCTTTCCTTCTTGCACAAGGTTCTCATATGTATATTTAATTAATTTATCAAAATCTTCATAAGATTCAGGAACAACGGCTCCTGCTTCTTTAAGTGCTTTATTTTTAGCTTCTGCTGTTTCTTTATCACTTCCAGCCATCGCGCCAGCGTGTCCAAATTGGAGGCCTTTAGGAAGTATTCTTGCAGCAGTACCAGTAACCCAAATAACAAGAGGTTTCTTAATTTTTCCACTTTTTAAAGCATCAACAATTTGATATTCTTCAGTTCCACCAATTTCTCCTAGGCAGACTAACATTTTAATATTAGGATTCTCATCATACCTTAATAAGTGATCAATTAATCTTGACCCAGGATAACGGTCACCTCCAATTGCAATAGATTCATAAATTCCATCTGTAGTTTGTGCGATCATAAAATTCATTTCATTACTTAAACCACCTGACTTAGAAACAAAACCTACTGAACCAGAGCGGTATAACTTTGAGAGGATAATATTTTCGAGTGTTCCCGCTGTATTAGCGATTTTAAATGCTCCTGCTTTTATACCTCCTACCGTTGCAGGACCGATAATGACTTTATTTTTCTCATCTGCAATTTTAATCAAAAATCTACTTTGTCTTTCTGGAACACCTTCTGCAATAATAACAACTACTCGAATGGTATCTGCTTCAAGAGCTTCTTTACTTGTATCATAAGCAGATCGAAAAGAGGCAAAATTTATCATTACATCAGCATTGGGATGCTTTTTAACTGCCATTTCAAGTGTTTTATAAACTGGGATGACAATTTCTTTACTTCCCCAAAAAACCTTATGATATGATATTGCCGCTTCTTGAGTGGGTCTGATCATGGCCGCAACAGAAGGCTTTATACGTCTACAAACATAATCAAAATCAAGCATTCTTTGAACAGGATTTGCTTGAAATCCATATATTATAGCTTGAGTATCTTTATTAAATAATTCATAACTTTCCATTTACAATTCACCTTTCATTTTTTCAATCATTCTTGCAACTGGACGTGTCATACTATTATAACGATCGTAAATTTCGATTGGAATACCTGTTTCTTTTCCAACTTGTCTCATTAATTCTAAACCCTGCTTTTCGTTAGGTCCTCCCCTACGAACCAATATTTTGACATTTGCTTTCTTTAATTTATCAACCGATTTTTTAATTGCACTCACAATTCCCGCAAAAGTTGCCTTTACATCCGTAAAATTAGCAATTCCTCCTCCTATAATTAGAAATTTCTCCTTTCCATCAGGATTTGGTTTTTCTGTTATGAGATCTATCAATGTTTGGGCATATATCTGTGTATGTTCTTGACTAGGATTTCCACTATACTCACCGTAATTGCCTAGTTCTTTAGAGAAGCCAAGATCAGCAATAGTATCGGTATATATAACTGATGCTCCTCCTCCAGCTACCATTGTCCAAACATTTCCTTCTCGGTTTAGGATAGTTAATTTAAGAGAAGCACCTGTTTTTTCATCAAGTTCCTTTATCTTAGATTCTTCTAAACTCATTTTCTGACCAAATCCAGCTGGGAATTCAATAGGATTTGCTGGATTTCCCCAAGTATCCATATGAAGAAACACTGCGGTGTCGTCTAAACGAGCTTTTACGTCTAAAGGAACAATTTTCTTATCATTTGTAATTGCAAAAGGATTAATTTCTAAAAACGTAAAATCTTGATCTACAAATACTTGGTATAATGCTTTTATGAAATGTATTAAAATCTCTTTTAGATCTCCTAAATTGGGTAATTTCTCCTCTAAATCAAAAGGTTTTATATCAGTACCAATTGGAATTTCAATATGAGTGACTTTATCCCAATTTTCCTCTATAAAAATACCTCCTTCAAAACTAAAGTGAATTAGATCGTAATCTCTCTCGGAAGTGATGGATATATAATATTCCTTTTCATGTGCTATAAAGGGTTCAACCAGTAACCGATTTAATTCTCCTTTTACATTGCCAATGAGAAATTCTTTATTCAAGTTTTCTTGACAAAATTTCTTTACTTGGGTAAAATCCGCATCTAATAATATTAGTCTTGCTTTACCTCTTTTTCCAAAAAGTTGATCAGGTTTGACAACTAGTTTGTCTTTTTTTGTCCAAGGATTTTCCTCAGCTAATGTTTCTAAATTTGCATCGCTTTCTATTATTACTAGTTTATTATGATAATTAAACTGAGGAAAATATCTAGGTAATTGTTCTGCTAAAATTTTTTTAGCATCATATTCATAAATATTTTTCTGTGCCAATTTTCTCTATCTCAATTAGTAATTGATAAAAATCTGATAATAAAGTATAAATTATTTAGAATCCAGTTTCTAATAAATTTTTCCTACATAAAAAATATGGGAATTACTACTCGTTTTATTTCTTAACAATATAATCTAAAATACATGTACGACCAGTATTAAAATACTTACCTATTAGAATGTGTCTTTTTTCTTTATAAATGATCTTAAATTTATTGAAATATTTATCAGGTTCTTCATCTTCATAATAACTATGAAGAAACTCTTCCTCTCCATGGCTATGTATGATTTCACCAGGTTTTGTTTCTTTTTTCTCATTAAAATTGACATCATCTTTAGAAAGGAAGTTCAGATAACATAATCCTCCTTTCATTAAAACACGATATATTTCATTAATTGCTTGAGCTGTTTCATTTTTACTTAAATGGACCATAGAGAGATAAGAATAAACATAACCAAAAAATTTAGATTCAAAAGGTATATTTCTCATGTCTCCTTTAATAATATTCAACTTAATATTATATTTCTTACAAAAATCTTCTGCTTCTTTTATTTGATCCTCAGAAATATCAATCCCATATGTTTCAAAACCATTTTCATAAAACAAAGCAAGTTTCGGGTCTGATCCTCCTGCCCCGCAATCTAATATCTTTTTATTAACAGGATTAGATTTTGCAAATCTAAGAAAGAGATATAATGAAGATGGATAAAATTTTCTAATCATTTTTAGAGAAATATAGTCTACTTTATTAAATTTCTTTAATCATTTGAGAAATATCCTATAGAAAATTATCTTTAATTTTATCTATTTTTGCTTTAAAATAGATTACATTAATAAATAGTTAAATGGATAAATGTATAACAAAAAAGCAGTTAAAAATTAATTATGACCTCATTAGAAAAGAAGTTAAAACCTTCCAAAGTTGAAGATACAAATACAAATAAAATGATAATGTTCTCTTTAGGATACTTTTTCAATGCTTTTATGATTGTCGCTTTCAATACTTACGTCTGGGCTTATTATGAAGGTGAACTAGGGTTAATAGATGAGACTGATTTATGGCCAATTTATTTAGCAATTGCAAATGTAATATTTACGATATGGAGTATGGTCACTAATCCTCTAATAGGGTATCTAACGAATAAACCAATGAAATGGACAAGAAAAAGAGGATTTCATTCTCCATGGATTATTATTGGGGGTGTTCCGACCATAATTTTATTTTTTTTACTCTTTACACCACCAATTGTAATGGGAATTGAAAGCGTATTACCCATATTAATATATTATCTAATAATTTCTTGTTTATACGATACATCTAATTCTCTTTTCCAGATACATTCTTTTGGAGCTTTCCCTGCTCATTTTCGAGGTGATATAGCACGAAGAAAAGCAGGGGTTATAACTCAAGTCTTTACATTTTCAGCAAACTTTTTTGCGACTATGATATGGTCTCAAATTATTATGCCTGGTGATAAAACATCCTTCACTATAGCTGCCCTTGTAAGTATAATTCTTCTAGCCTTTTCTTTAGTTATTTTCATACCCGGATCAAAAGAATCAGATGAAATTAAAGAACGGTTTATATTAGGATATGAAACAACAGAAAAATTATCATTTTTCAGCACTTTGAAAATGGCCATAAAGCAGAAAAACTATATGTTAGCTCTTATTTCATATCTTTCTTTTATGATTGCATTAGGTATAACAAGCATGAATGTTGTATTTTTTGTTGATGATGTGCTACAAGAGAAACAATATATAAGAACAATTGGATCTATTTTTATGCTATTATCTTCATTTTTAACAATGCCTTTATGGATTCGGGTTGCTAAAAAAATCGGTCATTCTCATGCATTTACTATTGGGCTTGTTTCTATGGGATTTAGTTATTTGTTATATTTATTTATTGAAGATCTAATTGGATTTTATTTAACAAGCATTTTTACTGGAATATCTTTCACAATGTACCTAATAATGTTATCACCAATTTTTGCTGATTCTTATGATGAAATCACTGTAAAGACTAAGAAACACCATGAAACAACTTTAGTAGGTATTCGCAACTTTTTCATTAGAATTTCACTAACCGTTCAAAGCCTTATTATAGCACTAATCCACATAATAACAGCTTATAAACCAAATGATCCAATAAACAGCAAAGAAGCTTTATTTGGACTTCGTATGATTCAAGGACTTTTTCCTTTTATTTTCTGTATTATAGGAGCCTTAATCTTTTTTAGATGGTATGATCTAAAAGGAATAAAAAAACAAGATATTATGGAGAAATTACAGGAAATGGGTTTATAATCTAAATGCTTTATAATATAATCTAAATATAAACTTTTTTTATAGTTCTTTTCCTAATTACATTAATAAAAATTGCTATCCTTAGTGAGTAAAAATTGAGTTTTCGTATAGAAAAGGATGTATTAGGTGAAATAGAAGTTCCTAGCAATGTATATTGGGGAATAAACACTCAAAGAGCAATTCAAAACTTTCAAATTAGTGGAAAAATCTTTCCAAAAATCTTTATTATATCATTAGCCCAATTAAAAAAAGCCTGTTTACTGACAAATATGAAATTAGATTTAATTGATAAAGAAGTGGGTAATGCTATTCTTCAAGCTGCTAATGAAATCATAAATGAAAATAAATATTTAGATCAATTTCCAATAGACATATATCAAACAGGGTCTGGTACCCAAACAAATATGAACATGAATGAGGTTTTAGCTAATAGGGCAAATGAAATCTTAGGATTCCCTATTGGTAAAAAGCATCCTGTGCATCCAAATGATCATGTAAACAAAGGTCAATCATCTAATGATGTTATTCCGAGCACCATGCATATATCAGCCATACAAATAATAAATGAAAAACTTTTACCAATTTTAAAAAAATTAATAGAGCAATTAACAAAAAAAATTGAAGAATTTAAAGACATAGTTAAAGTGGGAAGAACTCATTTACAAGATGCCGTACCAATTCCTTTTTCTTTAGAATTTGAGGTTTACAAAAGGCAAATTGAAATGAATGTAGAACGGTTAATAAAAGTAATTGAAGAATTATACTATATTCCAATTGGAGGTACAGCATTAGGAACTGGGATAAATGCTCATGAAGAATTTCCAAAACTAACTATTTCTCACCTTTCTGAGATTGCTAATTTACCTTTTAAACTCAATCCCGTAAAAGCAGAAGGGATAGCATCTCATAATACCATCGTAAATGCCAGTGGAGCTCTACGGCAATTAGCCCTATCATTATTAAAAATGGCAAACGATGTCAGATTGATGGGGAGTGGTCCAAGAGCAGGACTCGCAGAATTGATCTTACCACAAAATGAACCTGGCTCTTCAATTATGCCTGGTAAAATAAATCCTACTCAATCTGAAGCATTGATTCAAGTATGTTTACAGGTTCTCGGGAATGACTCGATTATATCATTTGGAGAAGGTTATGGAAGTATTTTAGATTTAAACGTGTGCAAACCAGTGATGATATTCAATTTCCTTGAATCTGTTAAAATACTCCATGGTGGAATTAATTCTTTTATCGACCACTGTTTAATTGACTTGAGAGCAAATAAAGTTCAAATAGACGCCCAATTAGAACGAATGCTAATGATAGTTAC
Organism: Candidatus Hodarchaeota archaeon; assembly: GCA_048886305.1. Lineage (GTDB taxonomy): Archaea > Asgardarchaeota > Lokiarchaeia > Sigyniarchaeales > SOKP01 > Loki-b32. Next base: position 12,672 of record JBHLKV010000027.1, on the reverse strand, counting down.
TAATCTAATTCCATTAATAGGATATGATAAATGTTCTGAAATTGCGCAAAGAGCATATAAAGAAGGAAAAACATGTAGAGAAGTTATTAAAGAAATGGGATTAGATATTGATGATAAAACATTAGATGATCTATTAGATCCTAAAAAAATGGTATAATTTGGAAATCAATCTTAACAGATATAGCTGATTCTTACTTACTTTATTTATATTTTATTATCAAAAATCTTTTAATTTTAGTTGTCGATTATAAGTTATAAAATATGAATTTTCTTATTAATGTGATTTCAATGAGTGAAATTGAAGACTTTTTAGTAATGAAGGAGGGAAACAATTATAAATATTTTTCAGATGGTAAATGGAAAATGTCTACCTCTGAAAGAACAATCCCTGTAATTAATCCCTATAATAACAAGTTAGTAGGCAATATTCAAGCTTGCACTAAAGATGAGGCAGATCAAATTATTCAAAGTGCCAGAGATAATTTACAATGTTGGATTGATACTCCGATTAGAGAAAGGGCTCAAATTTTAAGAAAGGCCGCAAATATTATGATAGAGTGGGCAGAGCCACTAGGTCATATTTTAATGCAAGAGATTGGAAAACCAATTAAAAGTGCTATATCCGAAATTGTCAGAACAGCAGACATATTCAATGGTACTGCTGATGCAGGGTCTCAGCTAGAGGGTGAAACCATTATGGGTGATGCCTTTGAGGGTTTTACACGTGAAAAAATATCAATGAGTTATAGAGTACCTTTAGGAGTTGTATTATGTATAGGTCCTTTTAATTATCCATTCAATCTTACTGGCTCAAAAATTGCACCTGCTCTCATGGCAGGAAATACAATTGTAATTAAACCTCCTACTCAAGGAGCAATTACACCACTACATTTTGGAATTATACTAGACAAAGCAGGAGTTCCTCCTGGGGTTGTTAATATTATAACAGGGAGAGGTTCTGAAATAGGAGATTATTTAACTAGCCATGCTTCAATTGATATGATTGCTTTCACTGGATCTTCAGAAACAGGCAAACATCTTGGAAAATTAGCAGGTATGAAGCCTCTCCTATTAGAACTAGGAGGAAAAGATGCGGCATTAGTTCTTGATGATGCAGATTTAGAGCTAACCGTAAAAGCTATAGTTTCAGGAGCTTTTTCCTTTAGTGGTCAACGCTGTACTGCGGTTAAAAGAGTTTTACCTATGCCAGGCATTGCTGATAAATTGATTGAGAGAGTTACTGCTGAAGCAGCTAAATTAAGTATAGGAGACCCTGCAGAAAATAAAACTATAGGGCCCCTCATAAGTTCAAAGCAATGTGATTATGTTCAAGGATTAATTGATGATGCCCTTGAAAAAGGTGCTGAATTAAAATGTGGAAATAAAAGAGAAGGGAATATTATATGGCCTACAATACTAGATAACGTTACTAATAAGATGAGGGTGGCTTGGGAAGAACCATTTGGACCAGTGCTTCCTTTTATTCGAGTAAAAAGTGCTGAGGAAGCAATCAAAATTTCAAATCAATCAGAATATGGCTTACAAGGCATGATTTTTACAGAAGATATTGATCTAGCTTTTAATATTGCTCAAGAATTAGAAGTAGGAACAGTACAGATTAATGGAAAAAGTGCTCGTGGACCTGATCATTTTCCCTTCCTAGGAACTAAATCTTCTGGATTAGGCACACAAGGGATTAAATATTCTATTGAGGCAATGAGTAGACCAAAAGTGGTCGTAATGAACCTTACCGAGAGAGGAAAATTAGTTAAAGAATGCAAATATGATTAAAGAACTCTATTATAACCAACCACTAATACGTAAATTTCTGAGTTAAGGTAAGATTTATTTTTCCCTTTCAAAAATCCATAAAATATTATCAAGAAATTTGAATTCCCAACCCTGAGCAGCCATTTCATCTAGAGTTGCTTGAGCGCTCTCAACCAATTTTTTTGGAGTCATAGCTCCTTTAATAGTCATAACTTTATATTCTTTCATAAAAGTTCCTCCATTCAATTAATTTTTATAGTTCAATATTAAATGTCTAAATATTTAATTCTTTAATCTTATAGAAATTTACATAAAAGTAAAAAGGTAAAAGTTTAGATTTTCATTTTACAGCATAATCCAACTTTCCATAATAGACTTCAGTATCATACTCTAATCTGACGGTTCCCTTCTTTTGATATTTAGAGAATAAGTCTTGTAAATCCTCAAGCATTTTGGCAAAACTAGGATTATCCTCTAAGGGAATATAAGATGTCGATAGCAACCTACCTTTAAATCCATCATAGTCTAAATCTTGATAATTATAGAATACATTTTTATTGTATTCATAAAACTCATTGACATTTTTTTCATTTTTTCGCACTTCTTTGTAATCCGTTCCATATTTTAATATAAGCTGTTCATAATCACTAGAAAAATTATTACCTGATTTTTTGCGATTATTCCATATTAAAACAACATAACCATCAGGATTTAAGATCCTTTTAAATTCCCTTTTTGTCTTCTTGATATCAAACCAATGAAATGCTTGACCAGCAGTAATTAAATCAATAGATCTTTCTTTTAATCCTGTTTTTTCAGCTGAACCACTAATACTTATAAAATTACCATATCGACCTAATAATCTTTCAGCAGCTTTTCTCATATCGGGATTAGGTTCTACACTATAAACTTTATTACCGTTTTTTAAAAATAATTCACTTAATATCCCTGTACCAGAACCAATGTCAGCAACAACAGAGTTATCTTTCAAAATATTTTTTTCTTTTAAGAAATCTATAATTACTTGTGGATATCCTGGTCTATATTTTATATAATCTTTAACTCTTGATGAAAATCGTTTTTTTGGATCTTGAAGATATTTATGTTCAGTCATAATTATCTCTATTTTTTGTCTCTGTCTACAATCTTTAGGATATATTAATATGATACAATAAAAAAAAAAAGAAATTAAGAATAGCTTATTTATATTTTTGCATGTTTTTGCTTTATGAGTGTCAATTTTCCGCCTGCTTTTAATTCCTTCAGGTCTTTTTCACTTAGACTGTGAATCAGTTCAATTTCTAAACTCTTCGATATATTCTTCAACATTACTTTACCTGTTTCTATAGTTTTCATATCTAGCTCGAATAGATCTCCTTGATCAATCTTATTATAATCTTCCTTATTAACAAATGTGAGAGGGACTATTCCAAAATTAACTAAATTAGCTAGATGAATTCGAGCAAAACTCTTTACGATAACTGCTTTAACTCCTAAATATTTTGGTGCAATTGCCGCGTGTTCTCGACTAGAACCTTGACCATAGTTTTCTCCCCCGACTAAAAAACCACCACCTTTTTCTAAAGATCTATTATGAAAGTTTTCATCGACAACGTTAAATACATATTTGCTAATCTCAGGGATATTTGACCGAAGTGGTAAAATTTTAGCACCAGCAGGCATTATATGATCTGTTGTAATATCATCCTCTAGTTTTAGAAGTACTTCTCCTTCTAATTTTTCTCCTAAAGGGGGAAATTCAGGTAATGGTTTAATGTTTGGACCTCTTACAATTTCAATATTTTGTGCTTTTTCTGGTGGTAATGGTGGTATAATCATATTATCATTGACCAGAAATTTCTTTGGAATCTCAATTTTAGGTAATTTTCCAAATGATCTAGGATCAGTTATTTTTCCTTCAATTGCTGACACTGCTGCTGTTTCTGGACTTACAAGATAAGCTTGAGCGCTTTTTGTACCTGATCTACCAAGAAAATTTCGATTAAACGTTCTTAAAGTAATAGCTTCACTTTTAGGCGCGAGTCCCATACCAATACATGGACCACATGCATTTTCAAGAATTCTAGCCCCTGCTTCTACTAAGTAAGCCATTTCTCCAGATGTTACCAAATGATTTACAACTTGACGGGAACCAGGCGAAACAGTAAGAACAGTATGCTCATTTACTGTCTTTCCTTTCAAAATATTTGCAACAATTTTAAGATCTCTTAGAGATGAATTTGTACAGCTTCCAATGCATACTTGATCAACGTTCAAACCTTCAACTTCTTTTACGGTTTCTACATTTCCAGGGCTATGAGGAAGTGCGATAAGTGGTTCTAGTTCACTTAGGTTAATCTCAATTTTTTCATCATATTCAGCATCTTTATCTGGTTCTAAAAATATCCATTGTTCTCCCCTTTCTTGAGCCACTAAAAATTCCTTAGTAATTTCGTCTGAAGGGAATATTGAAGTAGTTGCTCCAGTTTCAGTTCCCATATTTGTTATTGTTCCTCGTTCTGGTACGGATAATGTCTTAATACCTGGGCCTGTATATTCTAAAACCTTATTAACCCCTCCTTTTACACCGATTTTTCTTAAAACTTCTAAAATGACGTCTTTTGCCGAAACAAAATCGGGAAGTTTTCCAGTTAGATAAATATTTACAATCTTAGGCATTTTTAAAAAGAATGGTTCTCCTGCCATAGCAGCCGCAACATCTAAACCTCCAGCTCCAATAGCTATCATTCCTACACCACCTCCCGTAGGAGTGTGGCTATCAGAACCTAATAAAGTTTTCCCAGGTCGCGCGAATCTTTCTAGGTGGAGTTGGTGACATATTCCATTACCAGGTCGAGAAAAATACAATCCATATTTCGCCGCAATACTTTGAAGATATCTATGGTCGTCGGGATTTTTAAAATCAGTTTGTAGAGTATTATGATCTACATAGCTTACTGACAACTCTGTTTGAACTCTAGGAACTCCCATAGCTTCAAATTGGAGGTAGGCCATTGTTCCTGTGGCATCCTGAGTTAAAGTTTGGTCGATTTTGATTGCAATATCTGTTCCCTTTTCCAAATTTCCTTCAACTAAATGTTGCTCCAAGATTTTCTCAGTTAAGGTTTTTCCCATAACTTTCAACTTTTGGTTATTTTTATTTATCGTTTTATTAATATAATTATTAAAAGCATCAATTTACTCTCTTTTTGGATAAAAAAAGATACAAGTATGAAAAAAATAAAATTCTTAAAAAACCTTATCTTTAAGAATTGTAATATGAAATCCCATTCTTATCCCCAATTTCTACATTTTATTCTAAGGGACTTACTCCTTTTTAATAAAAGCTTTAAATTTATTAACGAGTCTAACTAATATAATTCACATTAAACAAATTTTATCTTCTTTTACAAATCAAAGGTGGTATCAGGAATAACTCAAATTGATAATACAAAGGCAACTGATATGGCGATAAAGGCTGACAATTTAGTAAGGGAAACAAAAGTGCTAAATATTACTAGACTAGCTAAAATGTTAGTAGATCTGTTTGGATCAGATGAGCCTTTCAAAAAGATAGGTAAGAGAGACGGTCAAGAAGTAGAGATGTATTTAAAAGAATTAGATGGTTATATTACTTTTATCCTTACTTCAGATAGGACTAATTTTGATTGCCATGCTCAAAAAGCTAAAAATCCTGTGTCAAGAATCATAATAAATGTTAAAGAAGAGAAAATCCTTCAAGTTATAAGCGGTATCATTCGTTCTAAAAATAATGTATTTGGATTAGTAAAACTCTTAAAATTTATTATTCTTGGAAAAGCAAAAATAAAAGGATCGTTAGTAGCAACGCTAAAACTTGTAAGATGTTTGATGATTGGTAAACATGATGTATACAAAAAAGGTAAACGAGGTGCATAATTATAAGTTTACAAAATGATCCTTTTCTCAACGTGTCCAATTCAATAAAGAATTCTTACATTCAAGATTGGCAAAAAAATAATAAAAAAGTAGTTGGGTATTATTGTACTTACATTCCAGAAGAATTGCTTCATGCTGCTAATTTACTACCCTTCAGAATTAGGTCAACAGGGAATAAAGACACTGAATTAGCGGATATTTATATGGTTAGATTTACATGCTCTTTTGTTAGAGCAACTTTAGATATGGCTTTAAAAGGAATATATGATTTCTTAGATGGTTTTTTAGTTTGTAATAGTTGTGATCATAGTCGTAGAATGTTTGAACTCTTTGACCTTAAAGTATTTAATCGAAAGAACTTCAAAAAAAAAGTTTCTCGATTTTATCTTGCATTACCTCATGTTATTACTAATGAGGGTTTTGATTGGTATAAAAAAGAAGTAGAAGAACTAAAAGAAGAAATACAAGAAAAATTTAAAGTTGGCAATATATCAAATGAAAAACTTGTAGAATCTATAAAAATATTTAATGAAAATAGAAAACTACTAAGAGAAATTCATGAATTAAGAATTCAAAGTAGTCCTAAACTTACAGGAAGTGAAGCTCTACAAATAAATATGGCAAATTCATCAATTCCTAAAGATATTGCTAATCAAGAACTAAAAAGGATTTTAAAAATCCTAAAAGATGGCGAAAAAATTGATATTGGAAATAAAAAACGAATTCTATTAGTAGGTAGTGTTGTTGATACTATCGATTTTACCCAGTTAATAGAAAATTCAGGAGCCTTTATAGCATCTGATATCTTATGTTTTGGAACACGGAATTTTATGGATGATGTTCAACTTAAAAGGGGTGAGAATCCTTTAGATAGTATAATAAGGCGTTTATATTACAGGCTATCATGTCCAAGAATGATGGATGATCATCAAAGAAGACTTGACTTCTTAAAAGAAGAAATTAATAAAGCCCAGATTGAAGGAGTTATCCTACAACGCATAAATAACTGCGATCTGCATGGTTGTGATAATATGCTTTTTACTCACGAATTAAAGGAATTGGAAATTCCTGTTCTAAATTTCGATAGAGAATTCTATCAAGCAGATACGACTCGTTTACAAACTCGTATTGAAGCATTTTTAGAAATGATCTAGAGATCTAAAAAGAGGAGATTTCAATTGTATAATAAAATCGAAAATCAAAATCGAGTTATTCCCTATAAAATGTTATTAAACGCTACATCAACAACTAAGGAATTAATAGAACAAATTTTACCCGAGAATGGGATTCCTTCAATGAGAATTGGTCTACAAAAGCTTGAGATCGTTCTAGAATCCTATATAAAAAAAGCAGAGGAGGGGCTTCCTATAGTAGGATATCATTTCTCTTTCCCACCTGAATATCTGCAATGTTTTGAATGTGTTCCTATTTGTGTTGAAGGTACTTCTTATTTCCTTGCTGCCTTTTTAGAAGGAGGTTCCGAGAAATATTATGATCTTATGCATTTTTATGGACATCCATTCCATACTTGCACTTCCCAAAAAGGTACAATGGGAATGACCTTAGACAATTTATTCAAATTTGATTCTTTAATTACACCTTCTGCCCCTTGCGATTGTACAATAGCTTCTTATCCATTTTTTAAACATGTAAAGAATACACCGCTTGTTCTAGTTGATTTACCATTTTTACGTGAAGAAAAAAGTTACTTTTATTATGCTGATCAACTTAAAACGGGATTAGAAAAACTTGGAGAGATTATAGGGCAAGAACCAAATTACCAAAGATTAAAAAAAGCAATAGAGTTAGAAAATCAAGTTAATAAATTAAAATTAGAAATTTTTGAATTAATTAAAGCTACCCCAAGTCCAATATCAAATCTTTACAATGCTATAGCTGGCGGATTAAATATCTTTATTTCGGGTACTCCTGAGAATCTTTCATTTTATGAACAAATGCTAGAGATAGTTAAAAGAAGATATAAAAATAAGGAACATCATGGTGGAGAAGAGAAATTTAGGTCCATCTGGCCCTATATGATAACATTCTTTTCTATTGATTTAATGGAGTGGTTAGATAGAGAGTTAGGGTTAAGCGTTTTATTTGATATTTTTAATTATAACTTTTTTGAACCTATAGATACTAAGTCGGATTTAAATACGATGTTTTATGGTATGAGTAGAAAGGCTATGGGATTACCTATGATTAGACAATCTACAGAATTTTATGGACCATTTATCGATTATTGTGTAGAATTTGCTAAAGAATTTTCAGCAGACTGTTTCATATATACCCAAAGTATTGCTTGTAAACAATTTGGGGCTGTACCTCAACTTTTAAGAGAAGCATTAAAGGACGAGGTAGGAATTCCAATGCTATTAATTGAATTTGATGCTGGAGATGCCAGAATGACATCTTATAAAACTTTTAAAGAAAAAATTAGCATGTTTGTGGAAACACTATCTTAAACCTTAATAATATGATTAATAAAATGAAATATAGAGTAATTATCGGGATAAAAAATGGTCAATAATATTGAGATGGAAAATCGAATAATTCCATATAAAATGCTTTATGAAGCTGTATCATATACTCATGGATTAGTTGAGGGAATCTTACCAGAGCATGGAATACCATCATTAAAATTAGGTTTAGGTCATATTAAATCAGTAATGGAAGATTTTATTCAAAAAGCTGGAGAAGGACTGCCTATAATTGGTCATCATTTTTCATTTCCAACAGAATATTTATACTGTTTTGATTGCGTACCAGTTTGCATTGAAGCAACATCGTATTTATTGGCGGCTTTATTACCAAATGGATCTGAACCATATTATGATCTTATCACTAATTGGGGTCACCCTTTTCACACTTGTACGTCTCAAAAAGGAACTATGGGAATGACTCTTGATGATCTATTTAAATTTGATGCTATCATTACCCCCACTGCTCCATGTGATAATACATACGCTTCTTATCCTTTCTTTAAATATCATAAAAAAATTCCTTTAGTCGCTCCAGATTTACCATTTCTTAAAGCAGAAAAGAGTTATCATTATCATGCAGAGCAAATTAAATTGGGATTAGAGGAAATAGGAAAAATTATTGGTCAAGAACCTAATTACAACAAGTTAAAGGAAATATTAGTATTAGAAAATCAAGTAACTAATCTTCAGTTGGAGATTTTTGAACTTAAGAAAGCAAAACCATGTCCAGTAGAAAATATGTTTAATGTTATGGCTGCTGCAGCGCAAATTTACTTAGCTGGACGTGAAGAAAAACTTGAATTCTATAAAAACATGCTAGAAATAGTGAAAATTAGATATAAAAATAAAGAACATCATGCTGGAGAGGAAAAGATAAGAAGTATTTGGCCTTATATGATAGTTTTTTTTGATTTAGCTATATGTGAATGGTTAGATCGTCATCTTGGAATGTCGATCTTATTTGATATTTTCAACTATAATTTTGCCGATCCTATTAATACTAGTTCAGGATTAGATACTATGTTCTATGGAATGGCAAAAAAAGCGATGGAAGCTCCAATGACAAAACAAAGTGCAGAATTTTATTATCCTTTTCTAGAAACATGTGTTCAATTAGCAAAAGATTTTTCTGCTGATTGTTTCATTTTTACATCTCATATTGGATGCAAACAATTCGGTAGCGTACCTCAAATTTTACGCGAAGCTTTAAGGGACGAAGTTGGTATCCCTATGTTATTGGTGGATTTAGATGTTGGTGATCCACGGTTTGCTTCTGAAAAAATCATAAGAGAAAAAATTAAACTATTCGCTCAGACCCTCATGTAAAATAGAATTTTGGAAACACCATAATTTTTTTATGCTCTTGAATTTTACATCTTATATTCTCTTTACTTTAAGTGTTGAATAAAATTGAATGATGAATTAAAAAATCTCTCAAAAGAAGAATTAATTGATTATATTGAGGATCTCTCAAAAAATTGGTTAGCTATTGATGGTACATGGTTTCAGGCTGTTGAGAAAGAATATGGGATTGAAAAAGCTATCGATCTTGATGTTAAACAATGGAAAAGATTTACAGTCATAGAAGCTAAAAGAATTAAGCAACGGTTTAATCTTCCTGAGAAGGGAGGAATACCTGCACTAATTAAGGCATTACAATTTCGAATATATGCTAATATTAATGTACAAGAAATAGTTGAGGTTTCTGAAAAGCGATGCATTTTTCGGATGAATAATTGTCGTGTTCAATTTGCGAGAAAAAGCAGGAATCTTCCTGATTTCCCATGTAAACCAGTTGGAATCGTAGAATATGGTGAATTCGCAAAAACTATTGATCCTAGAATTGAAACAAAATGTATTTGTTGCCCACCAGATTCGCATCCAGATGAATATTGGTGTTCATGGGAATTTATATTAAAAGACTAAAAAGTTACACAAATGTAGTCAAATATCCATAGAATTAATACTTAAATCTCATTTTAACTAATCAATCAATTTTAAGATATAAAAAAATGAGCCAAATATGTTTGATAAATCAAATTGTGAAAATTGTGAAAATGTTGATTGTTTGACTCGTTGTCAGTGGATCAATTTTGAGAGCGTAGAGGAAGCAAGAGCAGAACAGATGAAAATGATTAATGGAGATAATTCTCGTGTACTGAGCGAATGTGTTACATGCTATGCTTGCGATGAATATTGTCCCTATAACTCCCATCCATTCGATTTAAAGGTGCAATTACAAGAGAAATACAATTCTCATAATATAGCACCACAATTAATAGAGAATTCAATAAATAGGTTTAAACCTCATGATGAATTGAGAATAAAACATATCGACTCAGGAAAATCAGTATTAAATAAATGTGCTTTTGTAAAATCACACGCTAAGCATATGGAGGGTCAACTATTTGAAAACTTACAATATGTTGCTGGTCTCGATTATTTTTGTAATCTCCTTTACCATCATTATGAAAGAGATTCAATAATTCGGGAGAGAGTGCCACTCATAATTGAAAATATTCAAAAACAAGGCATACAAGAGATGATTTGTTTCCATGATGAATGTTATGGATTATATGCCTCATATTGTCCAAGAAATAATATTGAAGTTCCTTTTAAACCAATTCATTTATTTGAATATCTCTACAATTATTTAAAAGAGCACGAGTCAGATATAAAGCGACTAAATATGAAAATTGCATACCAGAGGAACTGTTCCAATAGATTTATTCCTGAGACAGATAAATGGGTTGATAAAATCTGCGATTTAATTGGGGTTGAAAGGATTGCAAGAGAATATGATAGAGAAAATGCCCTTTGCTGTGCAGGACCCTTTGGAATGTTGGGGAAAGCAAACTTAGCAAGACAAACGCAAAATAAAAACGTAAAGGATATGTTGGACCATGGAGCAGAAGCCTGTATATTCAATTGCCCGATGTGTTTAGATGTATTAGGTGCTAAAACTGAAAGAAAAGGATTAAAGAACTATTTACTAAGCGATTTATGCCGACTTGCTTTAGGAGAAAAATTAGATTACTAAATACTTAAAAGTAGCAAACAGTTTTCATGCATTATATTTAAATTATCGTTAGGCACAAGGATAAAATAACATTTATAATTTAGCAAAAATAACAAAACCTAATAGAAATACGAAAAAATTCTTAAAGTAGTTTTAAAATGACAGAAGAAGAATTAAGGATTAAAATTAGTGATAAAGAAGACGACATAACTAGAATAGAAGAAGATGCTGCAAAAAAGGAAGCTGGTGCGGAAAAAGAAATTGAAGCCGATTGGGATGCTGATATCAATGAAACAAAATCTAAATTGGAAATTGCAAAAACTGATTTAAAAGAGGCTAAAGAAAAAGCATCAGAATGGGTTTCTAAAAGAGACAAATTAGATAAAGAGGTAAATTCTCTAAGTATAAAATTTAAAGATTTAAAGAAAGGAAAAACAAAGGCATTAAACAAGAAATTAAGTGATATTGAAAACGAGAAGAAAACAAAAATAAAAAAAATTGAAAAAGAGATTAGCGCAATTAAAAAGCAATTAGATAAATTAGAAGCTGAAAAGTTAAAACAACAGGAAGGCTAAATAAACCTTAATTTAGGACAATTTTTATTTTTTTAATTTTTTTCCAGTTATTTTTAAATTAATGACTCTTTAAAACATGATAATTCTAACTGGTTTTGAAAGATATGGAAAATACTCATATAATCTAAGTAGTGAAATTGTTAAGAATTTTAAAGAAAATTTAAATAATTTATCAATAAAAAAAGTTATTTTACCAGTAGCTTGGAAGAAAAGCATTAAATTATATAAGGAACTATTATTAGGAATTGAAAAAAATCCAAAATTAGTAGTACTGTTAGGAATTCATACAAATAATTCTATATCTATTGAAAAAATTGCATGGAACTTTGCTATAGGAAATGATATAGCAAATAAAGTAAAATTTGGACTAATTAAATTATATCCAAAACCCTGCATTAAAACTGGTTTAGATTTAAAAAAGATCTATTCTCTTCTAAGAGATAAAATAAAAATTCAGATTTCCTATTTTCCAGGATTATATTTATGTAATTTTCTTTATTATTGGGCTTTATATTTATCAAAAAAAAGATACCCCGTTGTTTTTATACACATACCTCATAAAGGAAAATTAGGTAGATATGGTCAGATACTTGAAAAAATAATAAAACAGATAATTAAATTAAGTAATTAGGAAGAAGAATTTGTTCATCTAAAGGTTAAGTGGTAATTTTTGCCCTTTTTCGTTAATAAAATCTCTATCTTTTTCTGGATGGATATGTAATTCCTCATATAACCAATTAAGAAGTCGCATTTTAGAATTATAAATTTCTACTTCTTCTTCAAATAGTTCCATTCTAATACATTATAAATAATTCTGTTTATCCTAATCCCAATTTATTCAAAAATACATATTTACTGATATAATATTCAGAGGATATCCAAATCAAGAAATGGTGAAAATCTT
>JBHLKV010000026.1:0-21516 GCA_048886305.1 Candidatus Hodarchaeota archaeon | reverse complement strand
ATAAAGTCATCATTTGTAATTTCCGATTTTTTTCAAGGTAAAAATATTATAACTCTCCCTCTTTAACCCAATCTGGCCGAACTTGGATCTTATAGCCCAGTGGTGTAGAGGTCAAGCATCGGGGGCCCTGATAAGACTTTATACCTAAGATCTTGGAGATACCCCTGGACCACGGTTCGAATCCGTGCTGGGCTATTTTAAACAAACTGATTATTCAGTATTATTACTTTTTGTGTAAATAAAATTATAAATTTAGATTACTAATTAATAACAGATTTTTTAATATTTCTAATTAAAAAAACGGAGGTTCAAATGGAGAAAACAGTCTATAAGGGATTATTACTGTTTAATTTTACTTTTATGTATACATTTATCATAGTGGGATATCTTTTAGTGGTAATATCGCCTTACAAAGTACCACAACGTTATTTTACCTTGTGACCACCAGGCCACCAACCCATTCCATACTACGATACAGCCCCTGCAGGTTATATAAGTTTCCTATACGCAGCGCTTTTCGGTATATTCTCTTTAATTGTATTAATCCTACATAAAATTAAACGGTCACCAAAGTAAGATGATTCTAATAAATAAATTTTAGTTATTGGATGATTTTCCTTGCAATGGATTTTAGGGGGCGTTTTAAAACATTAATGGTTTTACCAATATTTCATTAAATTAAATTTAACCTGTTCGTTTAATAATATGATAACCAAATTGAGTTTTTATTGGTTGAGAGATTTCTCCTATTTTTAATTTAGTACACGCATTCCAGAATTCAGGAACCATATCACCTTTGGAAAAATCCCCTAAATTTCCGCCTTTCTTCTTACTAGAACAACTAGAATATTGTCTTGCTAATTGTTCAAAACTTTCTCCTGCTTTTAGATCCTCATAAAGTTCCTGCGCTTGGCTATATTTATTGACTAGAATATGACTTGCCTTTATTTTACCACCACGAATAGGTGCCCCAACAGTGCTTACACTAGAAAATGTTTTTTTCTTCTGATAATCCTTACCATATTTCGGTTTACCCATAATGATTTCAAGAGGAAATTTTAATGATTTATTTTTAAAAAAGAGAAAAATTGATTCTTAAAATAGCCTAATTGACGATTAAATATCTAAAATTTTTAATTCCTTCAATACTGTTTATTTCAACAACAATTTCTTGAAAATCAGAAAGTTCTCCATTAAACATCATATAAATTACTGTTTTATGATCCACAAAATTTTGATTCTTACTAACAATCTGATCTTTATACAAATTTTCAATTTTATTTAATTTTTTCAAAACATTCCTGTCATTAGGCGCTACAATTATCATATTTCCAATAACATTTTTAGCTTTTGAAGTAAATTCACTGTATGTGTCGACATTATCAACACTATATGTATCAACAGTTGACATTAATCGCAATAAAGCATCGCGAATTAGTTTAGATTTATTTTCATATGCATTCTTCGAAACTAATTTATTTATGAATTTTTTAAGGCTCTCATTTATATTAAACGATACTATTGGAATATTTTAACACCTAAGCTATTATTAATCGTATTAAGAAATTGTATTAAAGTATATATCGAATATAACTATATAAATATTTTGAGGTAAAAATAAATCACAATTTAATAGACCTAGCAATTACATCCTTAAATTTCTCTACATCTTGCACAAGTGTATCAGCATTAGCATCACTTATTTTATCATCCTTTCCGTATTTGTTCAATTCTGTGAGCCAATATTCAATTCTATCAAGGATGGCTTTTTCTTTGGTTCCTAAAAGTTTTCTTAACCTAATAAAAGTATCATGGAGTTTATTTCTAATATTTTGAGCTTTCCATCTTAACATACAATAATCGGATATTTCAGCTAAATTCTGAGTAATTGCCATAACATCTATAGTTTTTTCTCTTTCTTCCGATTTAATTTTACGGATGAGATTAATCTCTTCAAATAATAATTCAATAATCTTCGCCAAAAAACCAGTTAATTGACCAGCGTTCCCACACCATACCCTTACTTCCAGAGATTGATTAGCTTCGGAAACATAAATCCGAGTTATAATACGACCTCCGCCGACTTTTGCTTCACTACAATGCCAACTTTCTGCCTCATATTTTCCCTTGGCATCATCTCCCTCATGGGAAGTAACGGTACTTACTTCAAAACGTTTAATGGTTCTCACTGCTGATCTAAATGCTAGTCGAGAATCTAAATCTGCTATCAAAAATGCTCTAGCGTCATTTGGTAAGTCTGCAATTGCTATTTGAATATCCTCGATTGTTGCTAGACAGGACACAACTAATGGACATTTTATTTGTACTTCCTTTTTTCTTATATGGATGGTGTGCTTTTCGCCTGAAGCTGTTTTATAAATTACATCACCACCAATTGAAGAAATACCACATTCTTTTGGCTCTAAATAAAAATCCACACCTCTAGAGTTTTTTGGCTCGATAACAGGTATATTTATTAAAGGTTGTTTTATTTTATAGCTACTAGGAACGTCTAAAATAACCTTTACTGAATGTATTGCCATATCTGTTTTATTCCTGACAGCTACTTTAAGGTGTAACTGCCCTCCAATAAAATCATATTCACGAACTACCTCAATATTATATTTTTCCGTAGCTTTGGTAGTTTTTGGTTTAGCACTAGATTTTTCTTCTATTGGTACACTATATGCTACGAAGAGTTTTTTATGCATATCAATATATCCGTCAATATCTCCTCTACCAATTAAAATAGCAAGATTTTCTTCTATACTAGATTCTGTAACTCCTAATCTGCTTGAAAGCTCTCGTAAAGGCATAGTTCTATAAGCTCTAGCAAATTCTCTTATTTTAGATTCAAGATGTTTACTTGTCATAAATTCTCTTCGCTGTGTAAAAAGACCCTTTATGGCTCCGGTCTTAATTAATTCATGAAGGCTTTTTCTAGCTAATTCTATAGCAATTTTTAATTTTTCTGCGAGTTTTGTAAGCTCGAATAATCCTTGTTCTTTCGAATAACTTTTAATTTCTTTAGAAATTTGGTTTGATGTTATAATTTCATTTCCTCTATCGGCAAAAAATCCATTTATCTCTTTTGTTCTCATTAAATTAACACAAAAAGACTTTACAAGTTCACTGGGAATATTGAAGTTTTGTGCCAGATCTTTAATCGAAATTCTGCCCTTTTTATTGATCTCTTTTATTAAGGTATCCATAATATACTGTTGTGTGTAATAATTTGCTTTATCACGTGAAAACGAGCCTTTTATCTGAAATTGTTTTATTAATTTGTAAATAACTTTAATTGCCACTTCTGAGCTCATATCTAGCATTACGGCTAAGTCAGATACCTTGATAATTCCCTCAACTTGAAATTTTGAAAGTAATTTTTCTCTCATTTCAGAGGAGATGTAATAAAACATTTGACTTTTTTGATCTATAATTCCATAAATCCGTTCTTCATCCAAATATTTATTAATGAATTTAATTAATTGTTGAGCTGAAATATTAAATGAATTCATTATAGTCGAAAAATTTGTTGCTGGTCCTCTTCTTAGAAGCTCTAAGAAACAATTTGGACAAATTTCCTTTCCTATTATATGTCTTAATCTTTTACTACATAAGGTTAATCTATTTCCCTTAATAAGATCATATCTTATAGCTTCTCTTGCGAGTTTCTCTTTTGATGGGAAGAACAAACCTGGTGTTTTTAAATAAGAATTCCATCCACATTTATTATTGGTACATTGTAGATAGTACTGTCCAGAAGATAATCTTTCTAATCTTAAAATTGATTTGCAATCGGGGCATTCAGTTTCTTCAACAACAGTACATTTATAGTTGGTTTCTATAGCTTTTGCTTTTGAATATATAAGGTTATGTTTTCTACATTCATGTATCTCTGTTGTAGCAATATGGTTAATACAAAAACTAGATTTGCATTTCTCGCAAGTAAAATCGATTTTTTGGCTTTCACAGAATAGGCATTTCATAATTTGAAATTCTTTATAGTTTTTGAGTCTATATTATATTTAAAAAAATTCTTGCTTATTATTTTTTATATAGACCAATTTTATTTTTTTAATTACAATGAAATTTCTATAAATTTTTAAATTTTTTATTTTATCTTATTTAATCGCCTCTGGAATAATTAAAAAATAAAATTCCTCAATAATAGAGAAGGTAAATATTTCATTAAAATTTTACTTCCGGGAAAACACGAATCTGTAGAAAAGATAAAATCATAACGCTAGCGTTGAAAACAATAATAATTAAAATCATAATTATTAACACCTTATTTTTTCTATAATAATCGGGTTTGACTATTTGAGATGTTCCATGTTTTGCTAAAGCTAAGGGAAACAAACCAATAAATGTACCTAGTGAAAAATAAAAAACGATAAAAAGACCATCTATAAATCCAAAATCAGCACTTAATGTATATTGCAAAACCTGAGTATATATAATCAACTCAAAAATACAAGGAGCAAATCCAGCTAAGATTCCAAAAAGATATGGTGTTTTCTTTTTCTCCCAATCAAACTGAAAAATCTCATCTTTGTGTTTTGAATGAGGTAGATAATCCCTTCTCATAATAAAAAATAACAAAATAATTCCTGCAAACATCGAAGTAACTGCTCCAAAAAAATTAATTGTATAAACATCAGGGATAATCTCAGGAACAAAAATTTTAGGAATAAGGGTAATTAGAATCGTTATTATCGCTATTATTAAATTGGAGGACATCAAACCCAACCCATACAAAACTAATATAAATATACTCCTTTTGGGTGTTTTTGATATACCAAAGGACCAAAAAAAGAAAATTGCCTTATCTTCACATGGTATTAAAGTATGCAATATTCCTAAAAGGAACGCAGGTGTAAAGACTAAAATTAATGGAGGTGGATAAAATTCAAACATTTATCTTACAAATATTCAATTTTTCAATTATTTTACCATTTTCTTTTATGTGAATATCTTCAATGATCATATTTAGCATTTTTTATTATATCAAGAGGAAGTTTTTAATCATAAATCTCCATCTCCTTTCAGGCATTGTTTACTTATTCCGTAAAATATTAAAAATAGGAATAAAGTGGGGATGAAATTAATTGGAAACCAATCTTGAATAAGAAACCAAATTCCCATAAAAGCTAAATCAAGGAAAATAAAGAAAAAGAAACTGGGTTTAATAAAATTTTTTGTTATTTCAGAACGTTGTGGTAAATTAAATATTAATAAGATTAAGATTGGTGCTAGAATTAAAAGATGGTGATCCCATGAATCAAAATAAGCAATTAGCATTATTAAAATCCCAAAAGTATATCCAAAAATTAAATTTTCAGAATTTAATTTACCAAAAATATAAATTAAGAAACTTAATCCGCCTGCAATCAATAAAGTACTTAAAAATATAAGTAATTGATAATTTAATAGTTGTTCCTCTGAAAAACCAACTAAAAATAAGAGATTTTCTATAATTTTTGTAGCACTAAAAGAGTGATTAATGTAAACTGTATCCTCACCAGTAAAATTAATTGCTATAAAGCCTTTTAATAAGGAGGGGTTGATTAAAAATATAAAAAAATTTAAAGATAAAGGCAATAAAACCCCAAAGACACGTATTACTGTATTTAACAAACTAATATTCAATCTCTCTTTTTTGAAATCATAATTGAAAGCAATTAAGAATGGAATCATAAAAACTGTTATTGGCTTTACAATTATACTAATTCCAAGAATTAAACTTGCGATAAATTGCCATTTTATTTGTTCATATTTAAAGTAAATTAGAAGAGATAATAACATTAACAGTGTGACATAAAGATTAATTTGACCTAAAACATAATTAAAGAGATTAGGAAGACTCATTAGATATAAGCTAATATATAAAATGACTCTTTTGTCATCTTTTTCATGGCTTTCATCCCTAATTAAAAAAATTAACTTATACAAAATGATGCAAATTAAAATGTTCAAGATCAAATTAATAAAATTAAAAAGAATAAACCCTACGTCAAAACCAAGGAGATAAAATGGTACAAATAAGATAGCAGATAATGGTAGATACCGAAATGGCCAATTATAGTTTGCTGGATTATAAAGATTGTTTATATCATTAATAAATACTTTACCCACGTTATAATAAACTAAGAAATCATTTTTATCCCGAAAACAAATTAGTGTTAATAAGATAGATAATATGAAGTAGAATCCATGAACAATAAAGGCATATCTAAATATTTTATATTGCCAAAGTTCTCTTGATTTTCTTATTATTCTAGATAGATAATCTTTTAAAATCATGTCTTAATTACCAGAAATTATTTCTGAATTAATTACGCGTTTTCTTTTTCTTATTATGTAAAATATAATACCAAGAGAAAATGTAACTGATAAAATTATTAATGTTGGAATTACATACCAAGGTAAGTAATCGAGGATAATATCAAGTATTACTACATTTTCTTTAATATAGAGTTTATAGGAGTTCAATACTCCCTTATCATTATAAATAGCAATAATTTTAATATTTTTAGTTGGAAATCCTGGTGATATCTCATTTTTTCCTATTTCAACATTCAACGTTGGTAATACTCTATTATCAACGTCATACCATTTATATAGATTAAGACCTCCCATATATTCACCTACAGGTGTGGGAAACCAGAATGGCACTAAAGATTTATGATTTGAGAAATTTAATACCTCAGTATAATCGTCTGGATTAGAAAAATAAACTATTGTAGAATTACTATCGAGAATACCCCATTCTATTGCCCACATCCAAATACTAAACTCTATTTTTATATGCGTTTCATTAACCATCGCTTTCATTATCTCCCACTTCATTTTTGTACCTTTACTTAGATTTTCAAATATTCCTGAATTATCCCAATCCGTTCCAAAAATAGAATCCATCTCAGATCTTTTACATACATTACATTTCCATACCAATTCATCTTCTACTTTTACTCCAGTGCTAAATTTAGCAGCATTTACGGTTGAAATTATTGTTGTCATGCACAATAAAGTTATTAATATTAAACAGATCAGAGGGAATTTTGGTTTCAAAATCTAATTTCCTCCTTTTATGTTAATGTTAAAATTATTTCTTTTTTTTGATAAGCAAAATCTAGATATTTCATAGAAGGTAATCAACAAAAAAATAGTGCATTCAAAATTATATGGAAATAATGGATATGTCAGATACCATATTCCAACGAAAAGTAAATCAAAAAAACTAAAGAAGAAGAAACTAGGTTTAATAGAGTTAGTAATCTGTGAATTTCTGGGTAAATTAAAAATAATTATTATTAACATTGGTATTAAATTTAGAAGGTGATGATCCCACGAATCGAAATATGAAAGCAACATGATTAAAATAGCAAACGTATAACCATAAATAATTGAATCTTCGTCAAATCTTCTAAAAATGTAAATTATGAAACCTAATATTCCTAAGAATCCAATGATGCTTACTAAAATTATTAATTGACTAAATGGAATATTGTAAAAATAACAAAAATTAGTTATAAGTTTGGAAATACTATATGAGAAATTTAGGGCTATAGGATTACTTCCTGTAAAGTTAGTTTCTAAAAAACCTTTCCATGATTTGGGGTATATAAAAAAAACTATAAAATTCAATGACACTGGTAATAAAACACCTAATAATCTTACCCCGCTTTTAATAAAGTCAAAATGAATCCGTTTCTTATTTAAATCAAAATTTATAACAATTAAAAATGGAATTAAGAAAAATGCTGTAGGTTTTATAATAATACTGACTCCTAAAATAACACTTCCTATAAATTGCCACTTCATATTTTTGAATTTAATAAAAATATAAAGTGAAATTAATATAAATAAAGTTATATACAAATTTATTTGACCATAGATATAATTCAAAACATGAGGTAAGCTCATTAAATATATACTTATGTATAAAATAACCCTTTTATCATCTTTTTCATGATCCTCCTTTTTGATGATAATTATGATTTTGTAAAGAACTACACAAATCAAAAAATTAAGGAATAAATTAAAGAGATTAAAAATGATGTAACTTACTTCGAAATCTAAAAATCCAAAAGGAATAAAAAATAATGCGGAAAGTGGAAAATAACGAAAATCCCATAAATAATTAGATTGATTATACAAATTCTCAGTATCATTCAGAAATATTTCTCCGACTCTATAGAAGATTAAAAAATCATTTTTTTCTTGAAAAAACATAAAAAATAATATAATTGACAGAATGAAATAAAAACCATGAAGTACAATGGCATATCTGAAAATATTATGCTTCCAAAGCTCTTTAATGCTATTTAATATTTTCAACTTTAAACTCATAAAGAAACTAACAGATATTTATTTTGATTTTAAATTCTTAAATTAAATTATTAAAATAAAATTATATGATTTCAAATAACTGTTGATATAAATGTCTTTTGTAAGAAAAAATACTGATGATAAAAAACCAACTTTCGGAGTAATAGTTGGAAATAGAGATGTCTTTCCTGACAATCTTGCTAAAGAAGGACGATTAGAAATTATAGAAATTTTAACTGAATTAGGTTATGATTATATAATTACAAGTGAAAATGAGACAAGATATGGAGTAGTCGAGACATTTTCAGATGCAAAAATATGTGCTGACTTGTTTAAAAGAAATAAAGATAAAATAATTGGTATTTTAGTAATATTGCCTAATTTTGGAGATGAAAAAGGTATTGCAAATACTATAAAATTATCAGAACTTGATGTTCCAATCCTAATACAAGCATCATCTGATGATATAGACAAAATGGATAGAGCATCTAGAAGAGATGCCTTCTGCGGAAAGATCTCAGTATCGAGTGTGTTATATCAATATGGAATTCCGTTCACTCTTACTTCAAACCATACATGTGCAATTAAATCAGTTGAATTTAAGAAGGATATAATGCGATTTGAGAAAATATGTAAAGTCGTTAGAAAAATTAGGAGGGCTAGATTTGGACAGATCGGCACTCGACCTAATGCATTTGAAACCGTGAGATATAGTGAAAAAATTCTTGAATTTAATGGAATTTCTATAGAACCTATCGATCTATCTGAAATTTTAGCAGCTGTTCATAAATTAAAAGATGATGATCCTAAAGTAAAAGATAAAATAGAATATATACAAAATTATACTCCCACTAAAGAATTCCCTAAGGATGGTTTAATAAAATTAGCAAAATTGGCCGTGATCGTTGAAAATTGGGTAGAAGAAAATGAATTGGATGGATTTGCGTTTCAATGTTGGCCCTCGATTCAAGATAATTTTGGTATAGTTCCATGTGCCGTTCTAAGCATTTTTAGTGAAGGACTTGTTCCAGCAGCATGTGAAGTAGATATTGCAGGATTAATTGGTATGTATATTTTACAGATTGCGACGAATACACCATCAGCAATATTAGATTGGAACAATAATTATGGGGATGATCCGAATAAAATGGTATTATTTCATTGCAGTAATCTCCCTAAATCATTTTTTAAAGATACCAAAATGACAATCCACCCAATTATTTCAGATCTTAAGGGTGGTGAAGTCAGCTATGGTGCTATACAAGGTAGAATAAAATCTGAACCTGTAACACTTTTAAGAATTGAAACAGATGATTTATTGGGTGAAATAAAAGCCATTATAGCAGAAGGGATATATACTGAAGATAGACTTAATACATTTGGAGGATATGGTGTGGTTAATATTCCTAATCTACAATTATTATTAAAGAAATTATGTTATGGTGGGTTTGCTCATCATGTTGCAGCTACACTAAATGAAGTAGGAAACGTTATTTACGAGGCTCTGTCTAGTTATCTTGGTTGGAATGTAGAATTTCATAATAAAAGTTAATAAATTCTATTTTTTTCGCCCTATTTTTATTTCTTTCTTAAAAAAACCAGAATTAATTAATTTTTTATGCTCTTCAGTAAAATTAGTTAATATTTCAAAAGATTTTATATTTAAAGGTGATTTTATACTTTCATTATGAAAATTAAGAATTCTCCTCCTTGATAAATAAATAGAGTATTCAGATATATCGCACCCGATCCATTTTCGATTTAACTTATCAGCAACTAACAGTGTGGTACCAGAACCACAAAAAAAGTCTGCAATCAAGTCTTCTTCATTAGAACCTAACCTAATTATTCTTTCTAGTAATTTGTGGTGTTTTTGAGTTGGAAACCCACTCCATTCTTTTGAGGCAGGTTGCATACAAGGAATTCTCCATACATCATCCATTTTTTTATCGGTTACAATTCGATATTTTACATGTCCATTTTTATCTTTAACATTTTTCAAAACTCCGTTTACCATTTCTCTCTTTAATTGCTTTTTCGGTTTTTCACGAGGAATTCTTAGTTTATTAAACGTATATTTATTAGATTTGGAATATACCAAAATTTCATCGTGCGCACGAGGGAGGTTTCTTTTCCCTGCTGAATATTTATTATAATAATACCAAATAATATTGTTTATAAATCTCTCTTCTCCAAAAATTTCATCCAAAATTAATCTAACATAATGGCTTGCATGCCAATCCAAATGAATGAACAGTAAACCTGTATGGGATAATAATTCTTTAAAAAGAATTATTCTCTCATAAAGCATTTGCAAATATGAATCTAAGTTCTTATCCCAATGATCGAAGTATGCTATAGCATTATAAATATGATCATTATCTTTAATTTTAATCTGATAATTAGTGCCTGAAAAGAAAGGAGGGTCAATATAGATTAAATCTACTTTACTTTTGAAGTTATTTAATAAATGATATAAAACTTCAATATTATTCCCCCAAAATAATTTATTTCTCCATTCTTCATCGCATAAATTATTTTGGACTGTTAGTTCATTAAGCTCGGGGTGAACTTCAAAAATTTCATAATAATTCAGAAATTTTTTTTTTAATTCTTTTAAATTGGCTCCTTTTTCCGATTTTCCCTCCCAAATTAATTTTACCATTCCTTTATCAAACTATATTTCTATTTTAGTTAGTGAAAGGTCGATATCAATTAATCAATTTTTATGATGTTGCTTCTAATGTATTAAAATTAGAAAAAAACAAATTAAAAATAAAATTATTCGAGGTTTGTTTTTTCCAATAAATCCTCAAATTCTTTATCTGAAAGGAAACCTTTATGCATTAAAATACCTTTAATTTCATCCATGAGTTGAGGAGCTCCTTTAGCTTCAGCGATAGTTTCTTCAAGTGTTTTTATCTTATCATTAAGCGCTTCAACTTCTTTTATTTTTAATTCTTTTTCATCCTTAAGGCTTTCAACCTCAACATATTTATCTGAAATTGATTTTTGTAAATCCTTTTTTAGACTTTCAGTTTCATTATTTTTTTGCTCTAGATCTGCTTCTAAAGCTTCTATTTTTTCAGTTAATTTTTCTAATTCTGAAATTTTTGAATTCGCTTTAGATAATTTTTCCTCTAATTCACTTGCAGACGATTTGTATTTATTGATTTCGGCATCAACATAAAGCTTTTCTTCCTTAATTCTCTCAAATTGCTTTTTCATTTCTTCTAATTCTTCATTTTTTTTATCTGATTCTAATAATTTTTCTTTAGTGGTTCTTAAATCTTCTGTTGTTTTTTCTAAGTCTTTTCTTTTCTGAGTTAATTGTCTTTCTAAATCATTAATTTTTGATCTAAGGTCTAATAAAAATCTTCCCTCAACTTTTTGTTTTACTTCTGGCTTTTCCTTTGCTTTAGCCCAATCAAAAGAAATTTCAATTTCACCTCTAATCTGACATAAATTTTATTTATATTATATTAGTATATATTTAATTTCATTAGATTTATTCTTTATAAAAATTTTATTAAATTATTTGAACAAAACTATTGCTATAATATTAAAGAACATGTTTCATATAACGTCAATCTTCTAAATTTTTTATTAATTGCTCAAATTCCTTATCAGTTATAAATCCTTTGTGTTCCATTACTTCTCTAATTTTTATCATAATTTTTGGTGATGTTTTGATCTCTAAAAATTGGCTTTCAAGAGAATTTGTCTTATTAATCAATTCATTTATTTTTTTATTTTTCGTTTCTAAGCTATTTTTAAGATTTTCTAATTCCATATCTTTATGCTTTACATCATTTTTGAGATTGCTAACTTCTTTTTCTTTAAAAGTAATTTTTTGTTCTAGATCAGTTGTTTTTTCAGAGGTGAAATTTAATTGCCTCTCTAATGTAGCAATTTTTGTGGCTGCTTCCGTTAATTTTTTTTTTAAATCTGCTTTATCTGATTTTAACTTTGTTATTTCAATATCTGTGTGGAGTTTCTCTTCTTGTACCTTATCTAAAGTTTTTTTCGCTGAAGATCTTCTTTCTGTTAGCTCAAGTAAACTTTTTTCACGACCAGCTAATTTTTCTTTAGTACTTTTTAGTTCATCATTTACTTTTTCTAACTCCTTTATACTTTGACCTAATTTTTGTTCCAGATCATTAATTTTAGTTCTAAGGTCTAAAAGATATCTTCCTTCCACAGGTAATTTCTTATCAGGTTTCTCCTCTACTTTTGCCCAATCTATACTAATTACTTTTTCACCTCATATTTCTCTATACTAATTAGATCTATTATATATTTTTAAATTCGATCTCATATATTTTATATTTCTCTTTCTATATTAAAGCTTTAAATAATATTAATTTATAATAAAGTCCAATTATATTAATATTATTTAATTGATATCAATAAGATAAATTCATTTTGACTTCTTTTTATGAATAAGATTTCTATCGGATGTGCTGGTTGGGATTATAAAGATTGGGTTGGCCCATTTTATCCAAAAAACCTCGAAAGGCAAAATTATTTAGCTTATTATGCTAAATTTTTTCGGATTACTGAAATCAACTCAACATTTTATAATCTCCCTTCTATAGATACTGTGAATAAATGGAATTCTCGAGTTCCTCCAGATTTCCGTTTCATAATTAAAATGTGGCAAAAAATTACCCATAACTTAAATGAGTCAGGTATAGGTAATAGAATTAATCAATTCCTACGCCATATAGAACCATTAAAAAATAAGACAGCGGGAATCTTAATGCAATTTCCACCTTGGTTCAAATATTCAGAGAAAAATTTAAGTCAGTTAAAATTTTTAATTAATAAGATACCTTTATTTATTAGACAAGTAATTGAACTACGAGATAATTCTTGGCTTAAAACTAAGATTCTTTCTAAATTTATTGATGGCAATCGAATAATTTTAGGAACAACTTATATCCCAAATATATCTCCATTTTACAAACAAAATCAAAATTCTTATTATATAAGACTTATTGGTGATAGAGAACTAACGGTATTTAACCGAATTCAAAGAAATCAAGAAGAAGCTATAAAGCATCTTGAATATAACATTCAGAAATTAAATGAACTGCCCAATATTTATGAAATATTTATTATTGTCAATAATCATTTTGCTGGATTTGCCCCTGAAACTGCTAATCTAATAAAGGGAAGATTAGGTTTAGAATTTCATGATTTTGACAAACAGAAAAAAATTTTTGACTATTTAACATAACATCTTAAAAGCCTATATGAATAAGAAAGTTTTAAATATATTGACTTTGTAAAAGAACTTCTTTCTCCAGAACCCATAAGTGAAAAATATGAT
Source organism: Candidatus Hodarchaeota archaeon (assembly GCA_048886305.1). Classification (GTDB taxonomy): domain Archaea; phylum Asgardarchaeota; class Lokiarchaeia; order Sigyniarchaeales; family SOKP01; genus Loki-b32. The sequence goes on along the minus strand of JBHLKV010000026.1, from coordinate 7,847 downwards.
GATATAGAACCGAGTGATAGAGCTGAAGTTATAGAAGACGTTGAATCATATGATGAAACTGGTGAGGATAAGGAATTCTAATATTTTTACTTTTTTATAAATTATTAATTCCGCATAGATTAATAGCTTAATAATTAGTTTTATTAAATCCTAATTCAAAAAGTATCATACTTAATTGTATAAATGTGTTTGTAATGAGTAATAATACCAATGTTGAGGAATTATTTCTTGAAAAATTTGAGAAATTATCCCTAAAAGTCGAGCAACTAACAAACGAAATTTCAAAAATGAAAGAGAAGCTAGATAAAAACTATAAAGTCAATAGAGTTTTTGGTCTCAAAACACTTAGAAATTCAACACCATTAGAATTTGCTAAGGATGTATTTGGAATAGGTAGCCCTACAAAAAGATATCTTTTATCAATAAGAGCAATAACTGAAGAATGGAAAGGGAGAAAAAATGATTTTCTGATAACAATAAGACAACAAGAAAAAGAAACTCATATGGACTTAAAAGCACTCGGAATTAGAATTCCTATCAATAATATTAAAAATATCCGTCTTTTAACAAAACAGATCATTTCATTATTGTATATTTCATGCGAATTCAAAGGTCTTGCAGTCAATGATATATTAAGGGAAATATTGACTCAAGTTAATAATGAAGGATATAATATGGTTCAAGAAATAAAACATAAAATGGTATTTTAAATTTAAATAATACCCTAGATAAGAATTCTCTCCAATTATAGATTATTTTAGCCTTTATCTATTATTAAATTATTCATAAAGAAGGTAAAGTTAAGAAGTGAGGGTTGCAATTAAGGATACCATAAAATATAAAATAAATCAAAGATATTGCTACATAATAGTTTGTGCCAGATTAGTTATAAAACAATCAAAATTCAAAGTGGTTAAAAATTATGTTCCAATGGGGAGTTTTCTTAGGTCTAGGTGTGTTAATTCTTATTTGTATTTATACTGGGTTAATAGTCATAATAATTTCCCTAGTTTATAAGTTAATGCAATTTATAATAGATCTCCGAGGATCGAGAGAAAAGACAGATTATATGAATTTAGGGTGGTTAAAACATCAATATTTTGATTTGGGGAAAACTCTTCAAGAAATCGCTTTAGATCAAAATTCTAGCATCATAAAAATCAAGAGATGGGTCGATAAACTTGAGAATGCTTCTAATGATCTAGGTGATAAAGGTAAATCAGTTTGAAAGCTCACATTAGATGATATTGATTATAATAACAATAAAATGATAGTAAGATTCTAAACTAATTTGTAATTGCTTATAAAAGCCAAAAAAGGCTATTCAAATGGATGAACTTAAATGTGAAATTTTAATCATAGGTGCTGGACCTGCAGGATTAAGTGCAGGTGTTTATTGTGCTCGAGCAAAAAGAGACGTCATTATTCTTGATGGAAAAGAATTATCTGCTTTAGCTAAAACGAAAGAGATACAAAATTGGTTAGGAGAAATAGACATTAAAGGAAAAAAACTATTACAAAAGTTTAGAGCTCATGCAGAGAGTTATTCTGAAAATTTAAGAATTATACAAGGCGATGTAATTTCATTAATGCTTGGTATGGGTGTAAATATGATATCAACTCGGACAGCTAATATTACTTCTGATGTTGTCATTATTGCAACAGGTATAGGTAATCGAAAAGAAGTTATAAAGGGAGAAAGCGCATTACTTGGATATGGTATTTCCTATAATACATTAAATGATGGTCCCTTATATAAGGATAAAATTGTATTCATTTATGGTTCAGATAAAGAAGTTTTTGAGGATGCTTTAACATTAGATCAAATGGGATGTAAGGTTCATATAATAACTAATGTTGGAATCGAAGATTTACCTGAAAAGGTTTATGAAGTTAAAGATAAGGGTATTGATGTCATTGAGAATATGGAAATTGTTGAAGCAGTACCTAATTCCGACGGCCTAATCCAAAAGATAATATGTAAGTTTAGGAAACCTGAAACAGAAGAATTTGAAGAATTAATAGAATTTGAGTTAGATTGCCTATTTATCTTATCCCATATCACATCAAATTCCATATTTAAAAAGGCAGGAGTAGAATTAGATGATATGGGAAATATTATAGTAGATGATGAGCAACAAACTTCAATTCGAGGTGTCTTTGCCGCTGGTGATGTTACAGGTGGGCTTTTTCAGGTAATTTTTGCCGTAGCAGAGGGTGCTCGTGCTGGTATTAATGCAAGTAAGTATCTTCGTCAATTAAAAAAAGATTGAGTATCAAAAAAAAATCATAAAAAATTATTAAGATTATAATCTAGATATTTGAATCAAATAAATTATGGAGACAAATATTGTCTAATAATAATGTACTAGATTTAGCTATTATTGGTGGTGGTCCTGCTGGATTAACAGCAGCAATTTACGGCGCAAGAATGGGTTTAAACACTGCTCTCTATGAGGGTAAAGGATTTGGAGGTCTAGCCGGAACTGCTCCTAAGATTGAAAATTATCCTGGATTTAGTAGTATCGGAGGTATTGAATTAACTGAAAAAATGAGAGAACAAGCTGAACATTGGGGAACTACCTTTTTCTTTAATGAAGTCTCAGCAATCAATCCAAAAGAAATGACTATTACTACTTATGGAGGAGATACAAAAGCTAAAGCTATTATTATTGCTACTGGTTCAAAACATCAAACACTTGGATTGTCTAATGAGTTTGAATTAGTAGGTAATGGAATATCTTATTGTGCTACTTGTGACGGTCCATTGTTTCGAGATCAAGCAGTTGCTACAATTGGAGGTGGTAATGCCGCTGGTCTAGAAGTAATTTATCTTTCAGGTGTAGCAAAAGAAGTTTATCTTATTCATAGACGTCACTGCATGCGTGCAGAAGCATGTATTGCAGATGAGGTTTCATCATTAAATAATGTTATACCTATGTATAATTGTACTATTGAAGAAGCTATAACTAAGGATAACAAATTGGAAACGTTAAAAATCAAAAATCATGTAACTGGAGAAATTTCTAATATAAATGTAAAGGCTCTCTTCATTGCAATAGGAGTTGAGCCACAGAGCGATTTAGCTAAAAAGGCAGGGATAGAACTTGATGAAGAAAATTTTATTAAAGTTAACAAGAATCAAGAAACTAATTTTTCTGGTATATATGCAGCAGGTGATGTAACCGGTGGAATACGACAAGTAACAACGGCGGTTGGAGAAGCAACAACAGCAGCGATGAATGCATATCTATATATCAAAAAAGGTTGGTATGGAGAGGGATAAATAACACAAATCCCAATGTGAGATCAAGCCATTTGTGAAAATTCCTTTAAAACTCGTTTTATAGAACTTATAAGATGATACGTAGATATTACTTTATATTATGTAATATCTCGATCATATTGAATGTATTATGGTAGATAGCAAATTTTCAGATTTAATCGAGGATTTTCTAATTTCCAAAGAAGTAGAAGAAGGATGCACTTTCTCAACAATTAAAGCATATAAGTATGACCTTGAGAAATTTATTAATCTTGTAGGGGATCTTGATCTAAATTCTCCTATGCTTAGACAGAGAATAAGATTATTTTTAAAAAAAATAAAGGATTTGGGATATACTAAAAAGGGAATCGGAAGAAAGATAGCATCATTACGATCTTATTTTAAATTTTTAACTCTAAATGAATTTATTGAGAAAAATCCTATGAGTACAATAAAGTCTCCAAAGATAAAGCTCGAAGAAAATCTACCAAAATTCCTTAATGTTAATGATATTAAGATAATCTTTAATAAATTAAATGATAGACAAATTTTTAATTCTAAAAAAAGCCAACGATATTATTTAATGATAAGATTACTCTATTCTACAATGGCCAGAGTAAGTGAGTTATGTAATATTAAAATAAATGATGTAGATTTTAATAAAGGGTATATTAGACTAAGAGGTAAAGGAAATAAAGAAAGAATAGTTCCTGTTGATCAAAAAACATTAGATAGTTTTAAGGAGTATCTTAAAAATCGGATTTCATATAGTCCCGAAGATTACTTATTAGTAAATACTAGAAACCAAAAATTAAATCCTCGAGTAGTTCAAGTAGATATTAAAACAATAAAAGAAAGATGTGGATTTCCAAACTCAAAGATTATTACTCCACATATTTTTAGGCATACTGGAGCTACACATCTTAGACGTTCAGGAATGGATATTAGTGAACTTCAAGATATATTGGGGCATTCAAATCCAAATACTACAAGAATCTATGCAAAAAATGATATCACCAAATTAAAACAATCATATGCAATGATGCATCCCCTAAATAATTCAGAAAAATTTTAAAAAGTGAATCTTTACAAATTATTTGATTCTTATTAAAATTTAATAGACATAAGAAATTTTAAACTTAAATCGTTTTATTATTACATATAAATCAAAATTAAATTTTCTATTCTCGAATTGCTATGGATGAGGATGAGTTCAGGAAGCAATTTAGCAAAAAATCTGTATTCAAAACATCTAGTACCCTGGATCAAAGCTACGTCCCAGATAAATTATATTGCAGGGATGAGGTTATAAAAACCTTAATTTACAACTTTAGAAGGATTGTAGAAGAAAGTGATCAACCATCAATTAATTTCCTACTGACAGGAAAAGGAGGAGTAGGAAAGACAGTTACTGCAAAATTCTTTGGAAGAACCTTCAAAACAATCGCATTGGAAAAAGATGTAAATTTATTTCTTGAATATTATAATTGCATTAATTTTAATTCAAAAAGCAAGATAATACGAGAGTTACTCTCAAAATACACCCATGGAAGCGGCAGAGGCTTCAGTGACGATGAAGCGATCAAGCTAATTCTTTCCCAGTTGATTAGAGAAAACGGATATATGTTATTGATTATCGACGAAGTCTTTCGTTTAAAACCAGAGGAAATTTTAGCTTTTCTAGACATTGCCGAAACTTTTGGACATCAAAATGCGAAATTATCATTAATAATGATTTCAAGAACTCATGATTGGATGACTGTTGAAAATGAAAGAATTTTGAGCAGATTAAATCAAAAAATTGAATTGAAACCCTATAATTTTGATGAATCAAAGCAGATTTTAGACTATAGAAGTGAGCTTGCTTTTAAAGAATATGTAATTGATGATGATCTTCTTGAAATGATTGCCGAAATAGTAACAGAACATGAAAATATGCGACATGGGATTGAAATATTAAGGAAAAGCGGATTATATTGTGATAAAGAGGGATTAGAACGTTTTACTCCTGAGATAATAAGAGAAGCATCCAATGAAGTGTATCCTACATTTAGAGGAGATGTTATTGATCTACTAAAAGATCAAGAACATTTAGCATTATATGGAATAGTAAGATCATTAATGAATACTGATGAGTCCTACACTTTAGTTGATGACGCTTATGATGAATATCAAGTAATATGTGAAAATTATTCTATTGAACCACATGTTAAAATGAGTTTTAGAAAATATGTCAGACATCTTGACGAGCTTAAAATTATAACGTCTAAAACAGTAAGAATAGAAGAAGCTCAAAGAGGCAGACACAAAGAAATTAGGTTATTGGACATTCCAGCTGTTAAGTTAGCTGAATTATTAGAAGGGCTTTTTGAGAGAAAATTTATGAATTAATTTTAATTTAGATTTGGTTTTATTCTTTATTTTAATTAATGAATTGAATTTAATTATAATAATATTGTATATTTTATCTTAAACTTTTACCTTTTAATAACCTTCTTTTTCGGATTTAGATTTACTATACCATTCCAACCATTCTTTGCGACGAGTTTTTCTACGTTCCGATTCATCTGCTTCCGTAAAATTCTCACTTCTTATTTTTTTCCAATAATTCTCTAATTCAAATCGTGATAAAGATAATCCACAAGATTGACAAACCATTGCTTTAGTATTTGGAATGTATTTCATCTTACCTCCACATTCGGGACAGCGGCTCATAATTTTTTATACAAAAATTTAATTTCTCTCTAATTAAGTAATAGAGTTAATTAATGTTAAAATATTTTTTTGTCTTAATTTATAATTTTTACTTATTAAGGCTATTTTAGTACATAATTTTGTCGAGTGAAAAGGTTTGAATTCAGATGTATTTTATTTTACAGCTCGTTCTCTAAGCCACAAAGAAAGTATGAGTAAGGTTAAAGGACCTTTAGCATTAGAAAAACTTGGAATTAAACAAAAAATTAAAAGTGGAAATAAAATCGTTATTAAAACTCACTTCGGCGCACTTGAAAATACTCGATATCTTCGTCCTAGTTACATTAGATTTTTATGTGATCATGTAAAAAAATTGGGAGGAATTCCTGCTGTAGCAGAATCTTGCGGATGGGGATTGCCAGAAAGTATCTCAGGGGTTCATACAGAATATAGTGGTCGGGCAAATGAAAAAGAATATCTAAATGTAGCGTTACAACATGGCTTTACTACAGAAACCATGGATGCTCCCATATTAATGCTCGATGGGCCAATGGGAATAGATTATGAAATCCATAAAATTAATGGAAAAAGATTAAATGAAGTATTAGTAGCAGGGCGTTTGAGAGAATTTGACTATATGATACTAGCGACGCATTTTAAAGGTCATCCAGGTGCTGGCTTCGGTGGTGCCTTGAAAAACTTAGGTATCGGGTGTGTAGCAAAAGGTCAAAAAATCCGAGCTCATCTTGGCACAACGTTTGATTACGATTTAAGTAAATGTGTTAAAGACTGTAATAAATGTATAAAGGTATGTCCAACAGGTTCTTTAAGTAAAGGACCTGATAGAGTTCTTAAAAAAGATTGGGCTAAATGTCGTTATTGTTATATGTGCAGATCAATATGTGATAAAGGTGTGATTAGTGCTGGATCGTCTACAAGAGAAGATTTCATCACTAGATTTATAGATAATGCTAAGGGAGTAGTTGATTATTTTGGAAAGGATAAAATCTTCTATATTAATTATGCTATAGATATAACGTATCAGTGTGATTGCTCAGGAGGTTCAGATGTCCCTTTTGTTCCAGACGTAGGGATTTTAGCTTCTTTGGATCCTGTTGCTTTGGATCAAGCAACTGCCGATTTAATTCATAATTCTTCAATTAGTCCTCAATCTGTTCTTTCTGAAATAAAAAATATTCCAACAAAAGGACCTTTTGAGTGGCTTTCATATCTCCCTCGTTTTGATCCAGAATCAGGCGAATTTGACTTTAATCAAGATGGAAAAGAATCAAAACATTGGGAATTGCAACTAAAATTAGCTGAGGAAATTGACATAGGTTATAGAAATTACAATTTAATTAAAGTTAATATAGAAAAAAAAGAAAACTAATTTAAATAAAAGCATTCCAGGTGGACAGGATATCATCTTTTCCAACTTCGAATTTCCTTTCAAATTTATCGAAGTTAAGATGAGCAACCATTCCATCATCCCATATAGCATTGATATCTTTGGCAATTGCTCTTATATGCTCTTCATTATTAGTATAAATATCTATTTTGGTGACATGATTTTCTTCTTTACGAAAATTTCTCCCAGATGTTTTATCAGCTACTTCGACATAAATATTTATTTCAGGTGCTATATAATAATAGCCGCTACTTCTACCACTACCACTAAATGATTCATCCATTTTACTTGAAGGATCATTACTAGTCATCCAATTTTCTAATACATATGCAATATCTGGTTTTATTTTTGAAAATTTCCATTTAATTTCTCTTGGTTGTGCATAAAAAGTATTTTTTGATTGATTAGTTAACCCTAATTTCTTAGCTTCTTTTTGAAGTTTTTTTCCCATCGTTTTCACCCATTTAATTCTTAGTTAAT
>JBHLKV010000025.1:0-22498 GCA_048886305.1 Candidatus Hodarchaeota archaeon | reverse complement strand
CAAAAGATACCGATTACATGGTAAAATTAGTTGATGTCCTTCCCAATAGAAAAGCCTATAACATTTTAGATGCTGGAATTCGAGCCCGTTATAGAAACGGAGAAGAAAATCCTCAACTTATTGAATCTGGAGAAATTTATAAATATGAAATAGATTTAGGCAATACTTCTAACTATTTTAGAAAAGATCATCAAATCAGGATCGAAATTACTTCTAGTAATTTTCCTAGATTTGATATAAACTCAAATTTAGGAGGAACAGGTAAACCGGGTGAGTATATAATTGCTGAGCAAAAAGTTTATCATAATCGAGAATTCCCGAGTCATCTTTTAATTCCAATATTTAAATAACTATCCTAATTAGAATACCTTTTCTGAATATAACTTCAATCTATTACCAAACTTTATTGAAATCTCCTTTAAAGGTAATATTAAATCAGAATTCCCTAACATTTGACCCTCTTCATTGCTTATAAAAACACTTTTTTCTTTTAGTTTTAACCTTTTTAATATCGGAATATAAAACTCTTTAAGGTTCTTCTTTAAATTCATGTCAGTTAATGCAATTCTAATAATCTCTCCACTCTGAATAATTTTTAAAAATAGAAATTCATGATAAATGTCTTTAGGTTCGCTCATACATATCGACCTATTAATTAGAATTGAAAATCTATAAATAATATACTATCACAATTATATAATGCCTAAAAAATATAGAGGTGAAAAATTTGCCAAAAAGAATTTTAAGAGTAAATATGAGTAATCTAGAAGCTAAGTTTGAAGATTTACCTGGTGACTATGCTGCTTTAGGAGGACGTGGTATGACTTCAACGATTGTAGCTAAGGAAGTAAATCCAACTTGTAATCCTTTAGGACCTCATAATAAGTTAGTTTTAGCTCCTGGAATCGTAACTGGAACTGCTGCTCCATCATCCGGTAGAATTTCCGTTGGTGGAAAATCACCGTTAACTGGTGGTATTAAGGAAGCGAATGCTGGTACTCCTTTTGCTCAGATGGTAGCAAGAATGCGTATAGGTGCTATAATTGTAGAAGGGAAACATGAAGGAAAAGATTATTATTTATTAAAAGTTACTAATGATGACGCCGAATTTATTAATGCAAATAAATGGTCGGGGAAAGGTTTATATGATGTTTATAAGGATCTCTTTAAAGAATTTGGGGATAAGGTGGGAATATGTGGTGTTGGTATTGCCGCTGAACTTCTAGGAGGCATGTCAGGAGTATGTTTTAATGATCCTGAAGGATTACCTAGTAGATATGCAGGAAGAGGTGGACTTGGAGCTGTCATGGCGTCTAAAGGATTAAAATTTATAGTTGTTGATGAAACTGGCGCTCCAGGAGTAGAAATAGCAAATCAAGAGGTATTTAAAGCAGGAATAAAGAAACTCAGAGATGCTCTAATGACTCATGATGTTACAAAACCAGAGGGAGCTCTCAATTCATATGGTACTTCTGTACTTGTTAATATTATAAATGAGGCAGGTGGACTACCTCAGAGAAATTTCTCAAGTGGCCAAGATCCTAATTCAGAGAAGGTTTCTGGTGAAGCTAAGGCAGCTGAAATTAAAAAGAGAGGTGGTGTACGACCTCATTTTTGTAATCCAGGTTGTATAATACAGTGTTCTGAAGTCTGGGTAAAACCAGGAGGAAAAGATCCTGTTGGAGTGTTAGAGTATGAAAGTGTTTGGGCGCTTGGACCTAACTGTGGAATCTATAATTTAGATGATGTAGGTGAGCTTAATCGTGCCTGTAATGATTTGGGAACAGATACGATTGAAGCAGGAGACACTATTGCGGTTGCAATGGAAGGCGGACTAGCTAATTTCGGAGATGGAAAAGGTGCACTCAAACTAATGGAAGAAATACGTAAAAAGACTCCTACTGGAAAAATTTTAGCTAATGGAACAGAAATCACTGGTAAGGTTTTAGGAGTCACAAGAATACCAACAGTAAAAGGTCAAGGCTTACCTGCTTATGATCCAAGAGCTATAAAGGGAATTGGGGTTACTTATGCCACTACACCCATGGGAGCTGACCACACAGCGGGTTATGCTATTGCACCTGAAATCTTAGGCGTAGGAGGTCAATTAGATCCAATGGATCCTAAGAAAGCAGAAGTTTCACGTAATTTGCAATTAGCTACTGCTGCTGTTGATGCAACAGGTTATTGTCTTTTCATAGCATTTGCAGTACTAGATATTCCCGAAGGTTTAGAAGGCGTAGTAGAATCGTTAAATGGTGTTTTAGGAGCAAATTTAACGGTTGATGATGTTGGTCCAATTGGAAAGTCAATCATCGACACAGAACTTGAATTCAATAAAAAAGCAGGATTTACACCACTCCATGATAGACTCCCCGAGATGTTTATCGATGAAAAACTCCCACCGCATAATACTGTTTTCGACGTACCAGACGAGGATTTGGATAGTGTTTTCTAATTAAATTGGTTATAAAAATGACAATTAACCTAAAGCTATTTGGAGATTTAAGAAAAAAAGCAGATCCCAAAGTAGCAGGGACCTTACCTTTGCGTTTGAAAATTAATGATTCAGAAATAACATGGGTAGTGGACATACTTAGAAAGTTCAAGATTGAAGATATTGAGGTTAGTCACATATTCGTGAATGGAATATATGCAGGACTTAAAAAAAGGATTAATTCTGGCGATACAGTTGCTTTATTTCCACGAAATATGGGATTATTATATAAATGGTATTTTAAGCGAGAAGAAGATGATTAACAATGAGACCATTTCGGTCACGGTCAAATTCTTTGCTACATTAAGAATATACGGACCCGCTAAAGAAACCCTCACAATTCCAAAAAACAGTAAAATAAACATATTGTTTGAAAAATATAAGATTCCAAGTGAAGAACGTAGAACAATAATCATGGTTAATGGCAGACCACATAAAGATCAAAGTACGCTTCTTAAAGATGGTGATATTATTGCGATATTCCCTCCTATTGGTGGAGGTTAAATTTTTTTTTATTTTTTTATTTTTACTAAAATTACTTGTGTTTGACTTAAGAACGTACATTTCTAATTTTGGATTTAATTTTAAAATTATTAATATTACTTTTAAGTAAGATTTTTAAAATTATGCTCAATGAAGAATATGAAATGTCTAAACACACAAGAAAATTATAACTCTCAATTGTTAAAGCATTTTTTTGAAGTATTGTATATTTATTAAAAACTAAAAATTTGGGCGAATTAAATGACATCCATAGAAAAAATTTTAATAAATTCTGAAAAGTATATAAGAAAACTATTTGATGGAATCCCTATTCCTATATATGTTTGGCAACGCTATGATAACGATTTTATTTTAGTAGATTGTAATGATACTGCTAATAAAGACTTAAAAGAAAAAACTAAAGTAAAAATTGGTGTAAGAGCAACTGTATTTTATAAAGATAATCCTAAAGTCATACAAGCGTTAAATAAATGTTTTATTAAACAGAAAAATATTTCTAGAGAGATAGATTATAACGATGAATCAACTCAACAATTAAGATCCTTAAATATAAGATATAGTTTTATTACCCCTGAACTAGTTTTAATGCATATAGAAGATATTACTGAAAAAAAACTTGCTAAGCAGAAATTCATAACATCAGAAATAAAATTAAAACAATTAAATAAAGAACTTGAACAAAAAGTTAAGGATAGAACTAAGGAGTTGGAAGAATCTGAAACGAATTATCGCGATTTGATAGATAATTTAGATGTTGGGTTCTATCAAGTTACCTTAGATGGACATATGATTAATCATAATCTAGCTCATAAAACAATTTTAGGGTACAGTCCCTCAGATAGCTTGAAAGATAGAGACGTTAGAGCTTTTTGGCAATTTCCTGAGCAACGTGACGAGTATTTAAAAATATTATTGAAAAATAACTTTGTAAAGGATTATATATGCCATTCATTGACTAAAGATGATAAAAAAATTATTGTTCAATTAAATTCCCATGTAATTCGAGATAAGGAAGGGAATCCCATAAGAATTGATGGGACATTTAAAGATATTACAGAAAAATATAGATTAGAACAGGCATTAAAGGAATCGGAAGAGAAATATCGCTTAATTTCAGAAAATGCTAATGATTTAATAGGGATTCTTAATCAAGAATTCAAGTATGAATATATTAATGAAGAGACTTTTCTACACGTATTAGGTTATTCTAAAATTGATTTAATTGGCAAATCTGCTCTAGATTATCTTCATCCAAAAGATATTACACGTGCAGCTAAAAAGTTAATGGAGGGTTTTGAGAAAGGTGAAGGATCCGATGAAGTAAGATTTAAACATAAAAAAGGACATTGGGTATGGATTGACGCAAAAGGCACGACTTTTTTAGATAAGGATGGAGAATTGAAAGCCCTCATAATTTCAAGGGACATTAATGAAAGAAAAATTGCGGCTCAAAAATTAAGAGAATCTGAAGAAAAATATCGATTTATCTCTGAAAACGCCAAAGATTTAATATCAGTTTTAAATTCGAAATTGAGATTCGAATATATTAATGAAGAAGTACACAAAAGACTTATGGGATATGATAAAGATGACCTTATGAATCAAACTGCTCTAGAATTAATTCATCCAGATGATCGGGAAAAAACACTTCAAGCTTTCAAAAATGTTGTAAAAATAGGTGAGATCTTTGAAGAAGTGAGAATTAAACATAAAGATGGTCATTATATATGGACCGGGAATACTGGATCTTTTTATAGTGATAAAGATGGAAAAACCAAATTTCTTATTATTTCAAGAGATATAACTGAACGCAAAAAGGCAGAACAACTATTAAAAGAATCTGAAGAAAAATTTCGAATTATTGCTGAACAGTCTTTTATAGCTATAGCAATAATGCAAGATTTTACAATTAAATATGCAAATCAGGGTCTTTCAGATATATCGGGATATAGTAATGATGAGATATTGAATTGGTCACCTAGAGAATTTTTCAATTTTATTTATTCAGAGGATTGTGAGAAAGTAATAGAAGTAGCGGAAAAGAAATATAAAGGAATAATAGATGCAATTAAAAATTTTCAATTTCGTGTGCTTAATAAAAATGGTAAAATTTCGTGGGTAGAAATATTCTCAAAAACAATCCATTATAAGGGTAAAGAAGCTGATTTAGTTTCTATAATGGATATCACTGAGAAAAAGTTAGCAGAAGAGAGATTGAAGGAATCTGAAGCAAATTATCGAGCTATGACCGAGTTATTACCAGATATAATTTATGAAGCTGATTTGAATTTAACCATTACTTATGTTAATAAAATTGGATTTGAAAAATTTGGATATACTCCCGAAGATCTTAAAAGAGGTGTCAATATCAAGAATTTAATATCTTCAGAATATGCTGAGAAAGCTTTATCTTCCATACAATCCATTTTTAAAGGGAATATAACCGAACCAACTGAATATTTGATGGTAAGAAAAGATGGGACAAAATTTTATGCTAGGGTTCACTCCAGACCGGTAATAAAAAATGATAAAGTAGTCGGACTAAGAGGTACAGTCACTGATATAAATGAGATGGTTATTGCTGAACAGATAATAAAAGACAGTGAGATTAAATATCGCCATTTATTCGATACAACTCCTTATTCTGTTATTTTATTTGATCCTAATGGAAATATTATAGATTGTAATCTTACAACTGAAAAATTATTTGGATATGAAAAAAAGGAACTAGTAAATAAAAATTTCATAGAATTATCTATTTTCCCACTAGACCAATTACCAGAATTAATAGATAGACAAAAAAGGTTATTTCAAGGAGAAGTTCCAGAACCTATCGATTTTCAGGTAAACAAGAGAGATGGTACATTAATATGGGCACATGCCATCAATTCTTTAATTGAAATTGCAGGACAAAAAAGTGTTCAAGTTATAATTCAAGATATTACAGCAAAGAAGGAAGCAGAACAAAAATTAAAAGAATCAGAACAATTATATCGTGAAGCTTTCAATCGTGCTAGTTTCTATAAAGATCTCTTTGCTCATGATATTAATAATATTTTACAAATTATGAATTCTTCAGCAGAACTCATATCACTCCAACTAAACAATTCTGATCAGATAGAGGATATCGAAAATATTGCGAATATCATAAAGAAGCAAGTTAGTAGGGGTACAAAGTTAGTAAATAACGTTAGAATTCTATCTGAACTTGAAGAAAGCGAAATTTCGATTCAACCTACACAGGCTTGCGATATATTGTTAAAATCAATTGAATATGTTAAAAAAGCGTATAATGATAGAAATATAAATCTGGAGATAAAATGTCCTGATGATGAGATTTATGTTATCGCTAATGAACTTCTTCAAGATGTATTCGAAAATATATTAATTAATGCTATAAAATACAATGAAAATCCTTCTATTGAGATATTAATTAACATTTTTAGATGGACACATGAAAAAAATTCATATTATAAGTTTGAATTTATTGACAACGGAATTGGAATTCAAGATGAGAGAAAAAGACTTATTTTTGAGAGAAGGAATGGAGAATATAGAAGTGATAAGGGTATGGGGCTTGGACTTTCTTTAGTTAGTAAAATTATCAATTATTATCACGGAAAAATTTGGATAGAGAATAGAGTAAAAGGGGATTATTCTAAAGGAAGTAAATTTATCATAATATTACCAGAATCAAATATAACTTAAAAAAGTAATCCAATTCCTTGAAAACTATACAAAATCATTCTTTCATAGTTAATCTCTCAGAATATTTAAATTTTTGAGGTTCTGTCATAAAAACCACGATTAATTCTAATGATTATGATTTCTGAGATTAAACTATTTATAGATTTTTATTAGGAATAATACAAAAAGAGAATAGAATAAAACCTTTATTGCGACTTCATCAATTCTTCTTTAAGAATAGAATAAAGATTGGTATCTAAGAATTCTCCATCAATATATACATCCTGTTTCAATAGCGCTTCGCTTTTATATCCATTTTTCTCAAAGCAACGACGAGACGCTTTATTTGGGGCAAAAACTATAGCATAAAGCTTATTTAGATTCAATTCTTTTAACCCATAATCCGTTATTAGCTTAATAGCTTCTGTTCCAATACCTTGCCCCCAATATTCAGATTCCCCAATCATAAGTCCAACATATGCCTTACAATCATACCAATTAATATTAAAAAGACCGACATCCCCAATATTCTTTTTATCAATTTTATGCCATATCTCAAAATCAACAAAAGTTCTCTCCTTAAATTCTTGGCTTTCAAAAAATTTTTTCATTTCTTCTACTGTGGAAGGCAAAACATTTCGAGCATAATGACGTACTTTAGGGTTATTTACCCATTTAACAAATAACTTAACACTTTCAGAATTTAGAGCGCAAAGATCAATCAATTTTCCTTCTATGAAAGGAAAGCTCACTTTCTTATCTTTTCCTTCTAATTTTTTACTCATTTTGATTTTACCCATTCTTCTTTTAATAAGCCATATTTCAGCAGATCATAATATATTCCATCAATGTACATCTCTTTTTTCAACGTCCCTTCAAGTCTAAATCCATTTTTCTCAATAACTCTTATTGAGCTAACATTAGGAACAACTACATCAACCGTAATCTTATGTAAATTTAACTCATTAAACCCATATTCAAGAAGTAACTTCACTAATTCAGTTCCAATCCCTTTTCCCCAGTACTCAATTTCACCAATTATATATCCAATATGTGCTATACGGTATGTCCAATAAATATCATCAAACTCACAGAACCCAATAGGTTTTTTGTCTTTCTTGTGCCATATTTCGAACATTATTCTAGTTTTTATACTTCCTTTACTTGGTTCTAGGTATTTTTTTGCTTGTTCAACCGTGGTTGGTATTTCAGTTCTAGCATATTTACGAACCTTTGGATCATTTTCCCATTTTGAATAAAGATCAACATGGTCAGAGTTTAAAGGTAAAAGATTAATCAATTCACCTTCGATAAATATATGAACTTCTGAATTTTCCATAATTTAGTCATCTTTTCTAAATTTATTTAAAGTAAATTAAATAATGATTTGCTTCTATTAAAACCTATTAATAAATTAGAGATATTCATTTTTTACCCTTGTAAATAAAGTAAAAAATAAAATCATTATTCCAATTATTATAAATACTACAAAGGGATTCCATTCTACGATAAGCCCTATAAATGGGTATGCAATAGCCATTAGAAAGCTTCCAAACATATTTATAGTGCTCAGAACTGTTGCTCTATTTTCTGATTCAATTTGCTTATTAATTCCATTTACATATATTAAATATCTAGGGTACCCAAAAGCTGCAATAACTAAAAGAAGTATAATTCCCAAAATAGGATTTACAGTAATCCCTAACAAGATAAAGGTAGTACCAATAACTAGGTCAATGATAATTAAAAATATCATTTTCTTTTTAAACAATCTTAACAACCATGGAATTAAAAGCGTAAAAATCATGTTAATTATATTCATTGCTGCTAATATGAAACCAAACCAAAACCTATTAATATTAATTTCGCCTAAATAGATTTGATATGTCCAAAATAGAAAAAAAGTTAAAACTCCTATAAATACTCTATCAAAACATAAAATTCTCAAAATTTTGTTTTTCTTTAATTCATGAAATCCATCCTTTAAAATTGTTAAATATCTCTGAGATTTTTTCTTATTAACAATCTTAGGCTCTCTAAAAGTCAATGAAATGAGAAAACCTCCAATATAAATAAAAGAAAGGAAAGTCATAGTAAATTGCAATGAAATAAATTCCGCTATAACTCCCCCTAGTGGTGCAGATACAGTTAAAGCTATTAAATTAATGGTTTGAAATCTTCCTAAAATATTAGGAAGTCTTTTTTCTTCATCCATTGTTTTTAATGTATTAAATGTAAATGCCTCCTGAGTTCCAGAAAATAGGGCAGAGCTAAATGCCCAAAATGTTTCGGCTAAAAAAAATAAAAGAATATTGGGAGCAATACTATAAGTAAAAGCAGCTATGGCAACAGATAAAGCAGATAACATCAATGCTATATTTCTGCCTATATGATCTGCAATAGCCCCTGAGGGAATTTCAAGAAGAAAAATCATGAGCATAAAATAACTTTGTAAGATCATAATCTGAAAGAATGTTAGACCGCCCCAATCCATCATAAATGGTATATAAACACCCCTCACAGTATGGATTCCCATAATAAAATAGAAAATATATAACTTGCTTATATTAGACTTATATTTTTTTACTGGAGGGATAGATTCCATTATTTCAGACTAGTGTTAATAATTCCCTATAAAGAATAATCTATGCAAATGTAGAGTGTTATTTATAATTACAACTCTTTAATGAAGAATTGATTTATTGAAACTATTAAATATTGTAAAAAAAAAAAGATTTGTAAAAATTTAGGTTATAATTTATAATTTACATTAATTTCATTGCTAAGTTCATGTCTTCAAGTGTGAGTTTCTTACGACCAGCATGTCGAGTCATTTCGAGGGCTTTGTTTGTTGCACCCTTAGCCATTTTTTCTAAATAATCAATAAGGGCATCAACAGCATCTCGAGCAACCATTTCAGCGCCATTATCTTTCATTAATTTTCTCACAGGGGACCAAGCAAATACTTTTTTTGCCATTTTTTTATTCCTCCACTTTTTTATTAAAAATATCAAAGCAGTTTTTAATTTTTACAAAAAACTTCTTTAAATTATAATACTTTATTTAAATATATAAAGATTACGGTAAATTGCTGATACCATATGGTTGGGTTAATAATTTTATCCGATCGACAAAATTGCGATGTCTGAGAAGAACATCCATGGACATAGTTCTGAGCCCTTAGATCTGAGATTTTTTTTAATTTTGAAAATTGTCTATGATTATGCCTAATAAGCAAGAAAGTTAAGCCAATTTTGCCAGATCTAAATAAAATTAGGATATTTAAATAAATTAGCTATATTACTCATAGATTTGCTTATTTTACACTTTATCCTTAATCGCACTAAGCAGTACGTTTAATTGGTCAAATACTTCTAGTTTATAATCATCTCCAATCCTAAAGAATAAGAGATTTACAACTTCTTTTTTATTTAACTCCTCATCAACATTTAATTCTTCAATCAATTGTGACCAATCACTTGTTTCTGAGACTCTTATACCAATCGAGATAACTCCATCTTTTTTTAGGTTCTTTATCATTTTAATAATGATTTCTTTCCACTTAGGATCGATGTGTTCTTTATCTCTAGCGTCAAATATGCAAAATACACCA
Organism: Candidatus Hodarchaeota archaeon; assembly: GCA_048886305.1. Lineage (GTDB taxonomy): Archaea > Asgardarchaeota > Lokiarchaeia > Sigyniarchaeales > SOKP01 > Loki-b32. Next base: position 12,197 of record JBHLKV010000025.1, on the reverse strand, counting down.
TCTGAGTTAGAAATATCTATTGATGAATAGAGATGCTCTTTCAAAATTAATCCATTAGAGTATTGAAACACTTTTTCATCCTCATAATCTCTGATTCCAGAAAAATCCCCTAACTGACTAATATCAGATATGATTTGTAAACCAGGATCCCAATGTGGACTTTCTACCAAAAAAGAGAGAGTAAAGACTATTTTCTTATCAAGTATAGCTTTAATCTCATCATACAACATCTTGCTCCGTCTTTCTTCTTCTAATTCTTTACTCTTCATTACATAATGGTATGATATTAAATTGAACGCGTCTTCAATGTTATCTCCGCTTAAAGCACTTGTTTCAATATAAGATAATTTCACTTTTTGATTTTCAGATAATTTATTTGCCAGACTTACACCATCTTCATATGAAATTACTCTTTGTTCAGCTAGGTCAGTTTTGTTCCCAACAAGAACAATAGGTAAATCTTGAATCTCAACAAAACTTTTCAATTCTTCATACCAATTTATAACATTATCAAAAGTTTCTTGGTTAGTTAAATCAAAGACAAGGAATGCCGCTTGAGCTCCTAAATAATATGTTTTTCGAAATCGTCTGAAATATTTTTGTGCTCCTATGTCCCAAAGAGTCACAGATATTTCATTTCCAAAAAATTCAAAATTGTGAGATAAAATATTAAGTCCTATTGTTGCCCTATAATCTGTAGAAAATTTTTTTTCTACAAATCTTCTAATAATAGATGTTTTACCTACTTCATGGTCGCCTATAATAACAAATTTAAAACGGTATTCTCCTCCAACATCCATTTTCATTTGATATAGCTGATTTTTCAATCGTATAGCATTTTTTGCTTGATATTCAAAATTCGGAACAGAAACTTGTATTAAATCTCCTTCTTCGAGAGTTAAGATCTGTGCGACTTTTTCAGCAAGAAAAAAGCCATAAGGAGAAATTTTTTCAATTGACGCCATATGGTTCAAAACTAAACTCAGAATTCTTTTTTCATCGATAGAGATAAATACTAATCTGTGTTGCTCTGTATCAAAACTTGCTGTGCCAAATTTTTTAAAAGCAAATTCATTTCGAATTCGTTCTAAAACAGGATTAATAATAGCAGTTAAAACTGAAACTATTTCAATATCTATATCTTTTCTTTTTTCCCCTGCTATTATTAAACCTTCTTGATCAGATATTATTAAAGCTTCAACATCAGTATTAATTTCTAAGAACTTGTTAAATAATTCAATAAAAAGTTTATTTCTATTTATAGGCATTCACATATTCTCCCTTGTTTTCATTAACCAGAATCTAATTTTTTGTATCAATAATAATAATTATTATTTTTATTATTTTCTAATTGATTAAGATATTTATTTGGTTGTTGATAGAAATCCAATTAATTATTTATTTTAAAACCATATTTTTAAAAATACTTAGTTTTTATAATTTATTATAACCCTTTTATAGACTAAATATGCCTTCTTGTATAATTTGTCATATGATGATTTATGACAGTATTGATACGTTTTATAAATGCCCTAATGGACATCCGATTCATAAAGATTGTTTAAAAGAATGGTTACCTAATTCTAGTACTTGTCCATTATGTAGTGAACCATATTCACAAAAATTAATAGATGAGTATAAAGACTATTTAGAAAAAAAAGAAAAGGAGAAGCAAGAGGCTGTTGAAAAAGAAGTAGAAGTAGAAACTGTTGAAAAAATGAAAAGAATTGCTGATAAAATGGTTTTTTTAAAATTTATTGAAGCTATTGAATATTTAATTGAAGAAGAAGAATTTGATGCAGCATTAAATCGACTAAATGCCGCTTATGATAATAAAACTAATGATTACAAGAGTCAGCAAATTCTTTTTTTACTGGGAAAAACAAACTTTTTAACAGGACGTTATGATTTAGCCATTAATTTCTTATTTAAATTGGTAAAATCAGGAAAAGTCGGTTATGATTTTCCTGATGCTTTTTTGTATTTAGGTAAATCATATCAAGAGCTTGGTTTAGAAGACAAAGCTAAATGGGCTTTTGATAGGATTAAATAAATTTATTGCTATAATTTTACTATTATTATTATGAAACCTCTTTGTTTAACAATAGCAGGGGCAGATCCTACTTCTGGAGCTGGAATTCAAGCTGACATAAGGACTTTTGACAGATGTGGAGTTTATCCTTTTTCTGTAATAACTGCGATCACATATCAATCAGCTACACATTTTTATGGGTATAAGTCTCTATCTGATGAGCTTGATAAACAATTAGATTCTATTTTCTCTGTGTATCCTATTAAGCATATTAAAATTGGCATGATTCCAGACATCAAAACAATCGATATAATTACCAAATATATTAAAAAGTTTAATTTAACAGTCATTTTGGATCCCGTGTCTGTTGCCAGCTCTGGAGAGAGACTCTCAAGCGAGGGTTTAGAATTGGAAATTGAAAGGTGTTTATTTCCACTAGCAACTATAATTACTCCTAATTTAAATGAAGCAGCTTTCTATTCAAATAAAGATCTAAGCGGTGCAACTATTGAGAATTTGGACAAGATTAAGGATGCTGCGGTAATTTTATTAAATAAAATACTTTTAAACGTGCATTTAGAACATGTTAAAAAAGGAGTAGTTATTAAAGGTGCAGGTATTTCAGATAAAGAAATCTTCGATCTTGTGTGCATTGGAAAAAAGATTAATAACCATGTCTCCCAAGAATTCTTATTATTCAGAAAAGTAAAGGTTCCACTTGATAGAAATGTACATGGAACAGGTTGTGTTTTTTCCTCAGCAATTACTGCTTTTTTGGCTAAAGGTAACTCAATAGATAAAGCTATTGCCATGGCAGAAGAATTTTTTGATTATAAATTTCAGAGCTTTATTGAATTGCCTGATAAAGGTATGGTTATTGATTTATCCTTATCAAATAATAAATTAATTGTTATAAATCAAATAAAAGAAATCTACAATTATATTACCCAATTCAAAGAATTTAGTCAACTTATACCTGAAGTAAGAATGAATATATCTGGTTCACTTCCTAATGCCACGTGTAAGGAAGACATTGCTGGTATTGAAGGAAGGATTACAATTGTTAATGGGTTTCCAAAAGCTTCAGGTGAAATCAAATTTGGAGTCTCCGATCATACTGCGAGACTGATTCTTTCTGCGAAGGAGTTTGATAATTCTATTAATTTTGTAATGAATTTAAAGTATGATCCAAACTGGATAAAATTACTTCAAGAAAACACAGATTTAAAATTAGAGGAAATTATTAGAGAAGACCAACCAGAAAAGATCAAAAAAAAAGAATTCTCTACGATGCAGTGGTTAATCAAAGATGCAATAGATAAAAAAGGTAAAATTCCAGATATAATTTGGGATAAAGGTTCTGTGGGTAAAGAACCCATGATCAGATTATTTGGGAGAAATGCCGAAGATATGATAATAAAGCTTCAGAAGATAATAGATTTGGTTTCTCATTAATTTTAAATTACTTCCCTTACAAGAAACCTAAAGAATTAAATAGTAAGAGATCATCTCTATTTTTTATATTATTGTAATTTATAATATCCAAACAACTTTATTTCAAAAATTAAACTATTGGTATGAGTGAAAAGTAATATATGAGTAAAAAAAATTTAGATGAAGATGGTGGAGATGAAGAATTAAGTCTTATAGAACAATTCATTAAGGAGGGTAAGTTTGATGAGGCTCTCCGTTTAATGAAAGAATACGAGGAAAAAGAAGGACGCACTCCTCAAGAGATAGTAACTATTCATCTATGCAAGTCTAATGTTTTCGATCAGCAAGGTCTACTTGAAAAAGCTGTAGAATTTGCCGAAGAAACATATAAGGAGAGTTTAGGTTTGGGAAAAAATATACTAACTGTTGATACTTTGTTATCTATGGCTAATATCCTAATCCGTCTTGGCAGATTAGATCAAGCTTATGATAAAATTATAAAAGGAGAAGAGTTACTGAATTCTTTAACACATGTTTTATCAAAAGATATTATGGTAAGAGAGGCTTATATAGCTTTCAATAAGGGTTTGTTTTATTATTTTAAGGAAGATACTGACCAAGCATTAAAACATACAGAATACAGTCTAGTTTTGAGAGAAAAACTTGGTTTAAAATACGGAATTATGCGATCTCTTTTACTACTACCATGGATTGTAGGTCATTTAAAAGGTGACCTGAACCGTGCAATAGAATATGCGGAACAAGGTATAGTAGTAGCAAAGGAGATTAACATTAAAGATGGGATTGCTTTTGGGCTTCGCACCCTGGCAACATTTTTATCTTTTAAAGGCGAAATAAAACGAAGTATTTCATATTATAAACAGAATTTATCAATTCAAAAGGAACTTAACAATAAAGAGGAAATTGCTACCACACTTAATAGTTTGGGAATAGTATATAAAATGAAAGGAGACTTTGATCAAGCTTTAACATATATAGAACGTAGCTTAGCGATTTCCAACGAATCTGGTAATTTAGGCAAAAAAGCTAAAATTCTTGATTCTTTAATTGGAGTATTAATTGAAAAGGGTGAAATCGAAAGAGTTCACCACTGCGTTAACGATTTGGAACAGATCTACAAGCAATTGAAAGACAAACCAACTACCTTATTATATTTATATAATAAGGCTATTCTATTGAAAACTAGCTCTCGAGCTAGTAATAGGGCTAAGGCTGAAGAATTATTAAAGCAACTCCTTGAAGAAGAGGATTTACCTTTTGAACATAATACAAGAGTATTACTTAACTTATGTGAGTTACTTCTAATCGAATTACGAATAACTAATGATAGTGAAGTTTTAGAAGAAATAGAATCCCTAATAACTCAGCTATTAAAAGTTGCTGAGGAATCACATTCATTTTGGATTTTAGGGGAAATTTATCTTTTACAATCCAAATTGGCTTTAGTATCATTTGACTTGAAAAAAGCTAGACGAAAAATGATTAAGGGGCAGGAACTTGCAGAAAATTACGGTCTAAATCGATTAGCTATAAAAATATCGAATGAACATGATGAGTTACTAAAGCAATTATCAATATGGGAAAGTTTTGAGAGTTCAAAAACCCCCTTAGCTGATCGTATAGAATTAGCCCGTTTAAATGAACAGATAGGAAATATGACTAGAAGAAGAGTAATAGAAAACCCTAAAATTTTAGATGAAGATCCCATTGTAGTTTTAATTATATCAAAGGGAGGAAAACCAATATTCACCCAATCATTTGCTGAGGATTGGGTTTTCCCAGATCATGTCATCGGAGGGTTTATAACGGCAATTAGCTCTTTTAGTGATGAAATGTTCTCTGAAGGACTTAATCGCGCGATTTTTGGACAACATACAATACTCATGAGATCAGTTCCACCATTCTTAGTGTGCTATTTATTCAAAGGTCAATCATATATAGCTCAACAAAAGTTGGTGTATTTTGTTCAAAATATTCAAAAGGATAAAAGTCTCTGGCAAACATTTATTAAATTTTACCAAACTAAACAAGAGATTCAATCAAAAGATATTCCATCATTAGAACCTTTAATATTTGACATATTTATTAATAGGAATATTCCACTAAATGTGTAGATCTTAGTTTAAAGTAATCTCACTTTCCTAAATAGTTTTCAGAAAGCAAGTACCCCAAAATTTATAATACACAAAATCTAATCTTCTTTTAAAAAAAATCTTCTCAATTAGTTTCTATCAAATTTCGATGAATAATAATAAAAAATTTGGATTTAAGATTTCAGTCGTAGGGGATGGAAGAGTAGGAAAGACTTCCTTAATTAAAAAATACACGAAGGGTACTTTTGAGACGGATTATGTGAAGACTCTCGGTGCTCAATTTTCAGAATATGAGAAAGAAATTGGTAGAGATAAAATTAGACTAATTTTCTGGGATATTGCCGGTCAGGATGATTTCAATTTTCTACTTCCATCGTTTTATGCAGAAAGTGAGGCAGCTATAATTGTTTACAGTTTAGAAGAGAATGAACTAGGGAAAAGAAGTTTACAAAACATAACAAATTGGCATAATGAAGTTAAACAGCACTGTGGACATATTCCTGTAGTAGTTTTTGCAAATAAGGTTGATTTAATTAATGAAAATAATATAGATAATAAAATAAAATTAATAGATAACGAAAAATTTCTTGGTTTTTTCTTAACGTCGGCAAAAACAGGGCAAGGTGTTAATCAGGCATTCAATGCTATTATTGATAGTTTATATCATAAATTTAAGGGATTATCTTCAGAATTATAAGATGCTCCTTTATTAGATTCTAAATCGTGCGATCTCCGCAAGGAAAAGATCTGCTATTGCTAACCATTTCTGTTTTATATCAGGATCACTTAAACTTTTAATTGTGATTTCTTTTCCTTTATTAAGATTTTCTATAGCCAGGTCATATTCTTTAAGTCCTTTATAACAAATACCCAATTTAATGTATGTTTGATAAAGGAACCATGCTTTACTGCTCAATTCTATCGTTTTCTGAAATTCTTTAGTAGCTTCTTCATATTCTTTAAAAAACATTAAGATTTCGCCAAAAGTATCATGATAGGTCGCATTATCTGGTTCTTGTTTTATAATTCCTTGAATTGTTCTTATTGATTCCTCTTTTTTATTTAAATATTGAAGCCAATAAGCTTTATAATTAAGTAGTTCATTGTCTTTTGGATATTTTTGGATTAATTCATCAATAATTTCTAATCCAGCCTCAATTTTTTTCATTCTTTTGAGAACAGACGCTTTCTTTATTTTAACATCCTTTTCATTTTCAGGAAAAATTGTAAGCATTTTATCTAATATATCCAATGCTTCATTAAATTGGTCAAAATAAATAAAAATTCTAATTTTGGAATAATAAAACTCAATTTTCTTTGGATTTAACCTGATTGCTTTATTTATTTCTTTAAGATCTTTCTCATAATGGTCTTGTAGATCTTCAGTACTTTTTAGCTGAAATATATCTAACATATCTTGCCAAATAATTCCTTCTAATTTGTCATCTGTACCCTTAAACTCTCTCTTAGCTTCAAACTTATAGGCTAAATAATTTATATAATCTGGTAAAAAACCTTTTAAAGAATTTTTGAAATCTTTATTAAAAAGCATCACACATATTTCTTTTAAGACATTATTCACTGTTACCTGAATGTCCTTTGATCTTGAAAATAATTTATTCAAATATGTATATTTTGTAATATGTTCCTCTACAGTGGCTTGAAGTGTTGTTTCCAATTTATCATTTTCTGGGAAATAATATTTTTTATCTGGCGATACTGACAATTCAAAAAACTTAATTGGATATATCTCATTTTCCAGGATTTCATCAATAAAGAACTCGAGTTTAGTTCTTTTTATTCCATATATATCTGAAAAATCATTTATTGAAATAGAATCTGGATAATTATTTGGATGATTCATTGAAATAAAAAGTAAAATTTTATGAAAGTCTTCCTCATTCGATAAAACAGATTCAACCCTTGTGTAGTCTAATTTTAAAATGTTATTGAGAAATCTAAATTGTATATTATCATCATTGATTTTGTATTTATGGAAAAATCTAATTGTTTTTTTTGTAATCCCTTCAATTCGTTTGCTTTCTTCCTCAAGGATTGACTGTCTATCTAAATCATAGTTTCTTAACATTCTGGAATACTCTAGCCTACCAGATTGAGTAATTCTATATTCTTTTTTCTCCTTTATTATTATCCCTTTTTCTATTAGCATATTCATATTCTTTGATAATGAGGAATTATTAATGGAGAGAGGCGCCTTTAGAAAATCATCCCACTTGCAATAATTATTATTATATACCATCCAAAGAATCCAATGACTATAGTTTCTTCTCCTCCTAATTACAGCAGGAGGATAAATTAAATTTCTTTTGTTTTCTCTCTGCTTAGATAGTTCAAGAAATCTCTTTCTGCCTTCTGAAGTAATTTTATAATGGCCTCTAGAAGACCTGTCAACAAATTCCTTCCCCTTTAACAATGAAAGATATTTTGATAACGTAGATAACCGGAGTTCTATAGGTTCTTGAGTAAAGGTTGACCATTCACATTCTTCATTATTATATAACATCCAGAGGATAATATATTCAAAGTCTTTCCTTTCTAATACAGAAGGATTATATATTTCTTCAGAAGGATAATATATGATACTCATTTTTTTAATAATCCAAGTGTTAAGTAATGGTAGGTATTCATACTATTTAAATTTCACATACTTTCTGAAAAATTCGAACTTTGTGAAAAGTTACAGACTAAGTCTATAAAACAAAGTTTAGGATATTATAATATAATCATCTAAATGGTGATTCAAGAGTTTAATTCTAAAAAAATAGGTTTTAAAAAATGAGAAGAGAAAAAATTTGCAGAAAAAATAAGCAAAGGTTATATAGTGTAATAGCTGGCGTTTTTCTATTTGGGTTAATATTTATATTGCCAGGAGCTATGGCCGATACGCCAGCACTTCCAACTCGCGGTAATCCGGGGATGGCATACAACAGCCAATCAGATAAGATCGTTATTTTCGGAGGATGGAATATGTCAACAACTAGTCATAGCGACACATGGGTATATGATTTCAACACGGATACATACATTAAAAAGACACCTTCAACTGCACCTACTCGAAGAGCAGAAATGGGTATAATCTATGATTCACAATATGATATGACTGTTATTTTTGGCGGTATGAAAGATTTTACTCCTACGGGGGAGCTTAATGATTCCTGGGCTTATGACTTCAATACAGATACTTGGACTGAACTTTTTCCAATTAATGCTCCATCGCCAAGGAGAGCCCATCGTATGGCATATGATTCAGAGAGTGAAGTGATAGTCTTGTTTGGAGGAATGAAGGGATTATCACTTTCATCGGCAACGTTTTACAATGAGACCTGGGTTGGTATTCCAGCGAGCAACACATGGCAAAAAATGAGTCCTGCTCTAGCACCCCCAGCGCGGGTTTGCCATCATATGGTCTATGACAGCGAAAGCGACCGTGTAATTCTTTTTGGAGGATATACAGATATGGGATCAGACTCTCTTTATGACACATGGGCTTACGATTATAACAGTAATACTTGGGAAGACCTCACTAATATTACAAATCATCCTCCAAAACGATCATCTCATATAATGGCGTACGATAGCGAATCAGATAGAGTTGTGCTTTTTGGAGGTGGCACCCAGCTAACAACACTCGATGATACTTGGTTATACGATTATAACAATAATACTTGGGAACAGATGAATCCCATTACAAGTCCTTCTGCAAGATGTCGCCACGAAGCAGCATATGATTCGGAGTCAGATAGAGTTATAATCTATGGTGGGACTACTGGTCCTTGGGATACTGGTAGTACTCTTATTGATGATGCAGAGGGTAAGACGTGGGCATACGACGTCAATACTAACAGATGGACGCGAATAGACAATGGAACACCTGAACAGGTTCCAGGATATAATATATTGTTTTTACTTGGAATTCTATCCATTGTAGCAATCCTAATGATTAAAAAATTAAAGAAATCGTAAAAATATTAGTGACTTTAGTTAAATTTCATTTAAATCAATAAAATTTTTTTTTATTTCTTAGATTTTTTCTTACTTTCTAAAGCATCTTTTAATAATTTAATTGCACATAATTCTCCACACATACTACAAACGTCATCAATTTTATTAGCACCATTTCTGTAATGAACTTCTCTCGCTAGTTCAGGATCAATTGATAAATTTATCATCTCTTCCCAATCTAGATTTTTACGAGCGATATCCATACGATAATCCCAATTAGAAGCCCTGGTTCCATATTTAGCTATATTTACTGCATGCGCCGCAATTTTTGAAGCTATTACTCCTTTTTTTACTTCTTCTTTTGTAGGCAATCCTAAATGCTCACTAGGAGTTACATAGCATAAATAATCTGCACCTGCCAAACCAGCTATAGTACCTCCAATTGCACTAACAATATCATCATAACCAGGAGCAATGTCAGTTACTAAAGGTCCTAAAACATAGAATGGTGCTTCATCGCACAGAGATTTTTGCATTTTGATATTCCGCTCTATTTCATTTGCCGGAATATGACCGGGACCCTCAACCATAACCTGTATATTTTGTTGCCATGCTCTCTTTACTAATTTAGAAATTTCAAGTAATTCTTGAATTTGAACATAATCAGTTGAATCAAAGATTCCACCAGGTCTCATACCATCACCTAATGACAAGGTAAAGTCGTATTCTTTTGCCATTTCCAGTAAATAATCATATCTTCTATTATATGGGTTTTCCTCATCGTTTTCTAATATCCAAGATGCTAAGAATGTTCCACCTCTGGAAACTACCCCCATCAATCGTGGATGATCTACTAAATAATTAACAATTTCCTTTGTTACTCCAACATGTATTGTAAAAAAATCTACACCCTCTTTCGCTTGTTCTTCTACAACATTAAACATATCATCCTCATCCATATGGATAATAGCGCCTTTTTTCTCTATTGATCTCACTGCTGTCTGGTATATTGGAACCGTTCCTAAAGGCACATTAACTTCACTTAAGATATTCCTTCTTATGCTCTTGATATCTTGTTCAGTCACCCCAGAACTTAGATCCATTACTGTATCTGCGCCAAACTGAACAGCAATTTTAGCTTTTTCTAATTCCATATCAATATTACAAACAGTTTTAGAAGAACCAATATTCGCATTTATTTTTACTAATAATCCCTTACCAATACCAATAGGAGATTTCAATTCTCTTCTATTTGATTTTGGAATAACAATTCTCCCTTTTTCGATTCCCCGTCTTATGAATTCTAGATCTAGTTGTTCACACTTGGCAACTAGTTCCATTTCTTTAGTAATTTTGCCACTTCTAGCATCCTTCATTAATGTGGACAAATTTTAGACCTTCTATTATAATATTACCTATCTATAACACTATAATAATGGAAAAATTAAATTCTTTTGTTTAATAAAAAATAACTAAAACTTAATTTAGAAATATTTTTCTGAATGAGTTCAGAGAACTTGGGAGTTAGGGAATTAAAATGGTAAGCAAACAAATGAAATATGTAATCAAAGGATTATTATATACTAGAAGCATTTCCATTAAAAATAGAGTAAAGGAACATCGAACTGGTTTAGAAAAAATGAGTTCGGGATTAGAACTTCCGGAGGATGTAAAATCTGAATATGTAGATGCAAATGGCGTACAGTCTGCTTTACTTATTCCTCCCGATATAAAAAATCGACGAACAATCTTATTCTTACATGGTGGTGCATACATAGCAGGATCAATTAAGACGTCTCAATACCATGCAGAGTATATTTCAAGGGCTTCAAATGCTCAAGTTCTAATTGTTGATTATCGGCTAGCACCTGAATACCAATTTCCTGCAGCATTAGAGGATGCAATAAATGCTTACCGATGGCTTATTGATGTAAAGGGAATTCCTCATGATGAGTTGATAATTGTAGGTGTATCAGCAGGTGGAGGCTTAACAATAGCAACACTCTTAAAATTAAGAGCTTTGGGTATGGATATGCCAAAAGCGGCTGTGTGCATTTCTCCATGGGTTGATTTAACTTTCACAGGAGAAACATTCAGAGAACGAGCAAAAATGGATCCTTTTCTAACTCCGGATGAGTTAGAATTTGCGGCAAATCTTTATTATGGAGATGCAGACCCTCGAGATCCTTTCATTTCCCCAATTTATGCTGATCTTCAAAGATTACCTCCTTTATTTATTCAAGCAGGTACAGCAGAGATTCTCTATGATGATGCGGTACATTTAGCAAAAAATGCTGAAAAAGCAGGTGTTGATGTAAAGTTAGATATTTGGGAAGATATGATTCATGCATTTCCCGTATTTGTAAGTGTTACTCCTGAAAGTGAAAAAGCAATTGAAAGAATCAGTAAATTTATTCATGAAATTTTTAAGAATAAAGCAGAGTGAATTTACTCTAATCATATCCAATTTTTAATTGTTTAAGTAGTTTGATTAAAGATTCAGTCAATTTATAGTTCTTCAATTCATCAAACGGCACAAATTTTGCTTCTAAAGCATCATCATCCGCTTTAGGGGGTTGATTAGCTTCTCCTTCGATTTGCTCAACAAAATAATTTATCAAAACATAATGATATTCGATTTTATTATTATTTGT
>JBHLKV010000024.1:0-22581 GCA_048886305.1 Candidatus Hodarchaeota archaeon | reverse complement strand
ATAATCAAAACATTTATATATTGTATACTGCGTATGTCTCATAATTAATATAATTTATAACAAAATGGGATGTATTATCCATGGCTTTATCTGAAAAAGAATTTTATATACGGGATCTAGTCATAGATGATGAATATGGTATAATTGATTCAAATGCAACAATTCAAGATGCTGCTAAAAAAATGAAGGAATTGGGGGTACCAGACTTAGTGGTAGTAGAAGGGGACACACAAAAAGTACTTGGAGTTATTGCTGATTTTGATATAGTAAAAAATGTTGTAGCAGAAGGATCGGACTCTAAAACTGTGAAAGTTTTGTCAACAATGTATACAATCACACCCGTTTCATTAGATACTCCTGTTGAAGAGGCATTTACAAGAATGCGAGACTTACATGTTAATATTGTACCTGTAGTTGAAAAAGAAAAGCTCATTGGCGTTGCTACTATTCATGATTGCTGGAGTTATATTCCTGATAAAATTATAGATGAAATAGGATTAATACCGGTACGAAATACAAAAGTCGCTGAATTTTGGTTTGCTAGCGCATGTGCCATAATAGCATTTGTGTTAGGTATTCTATTACCAACTCTCGGAGTCTTTAGTTTTTTTACTGGCGACCAATTAGATCTTAAAGATTTCCTAAGCAAGGCCTTTCCTATGGGAGGAAAAGTCACCTTTCATGTTTTTGAAGCACGAGGAGTGGATGTTTTCGTACAATTAACTGAATTGATTGCGACTAATGGTGAGATATGGCTCGTAGTTGTAATAATTGGTATTTTAATGGTGATTTTTGGAATTATTGGTCTAATATCAATAATATATGCCAGTTTTTCAAATGTTAAAAATTATCAAACTGGATACATTATACAATATGTAATTCCTGGTTTAATGGTTGTTTTCTTAGTTCTTGAATGGATTTTTTATGCTATTGCGTTTGCTACTACTGAACCTCCTGTTAATATAAAAATTGATGGAATTGGTTTAACATTTTCAATTATTTCAATGTTGTTAATTCTGGGAGCAATTTTTCGGGATTACATTTTTCGTCAAATAGAAACTCCACAATCTGGCATAGACGAGGTGGCTAAATAAATGCCACGTGGTGGTGGTTTTCGAGGAGGAGGCTTTAGAGGCGGTGGATTTAGAGGTGGTGGATTTAGAGGTGGCGGATTTCGAGGGGGAGGCTTTAGAGGTGGTGGTTTTAGAGGTGGTGGATTCCGACCCAGTGGAAGACCATTTGGAAGAACTGGAGCAACAAGAATAGTATCTAGATCTCCAAGAGGTCCTTATTCACATTCAATGTATAGACCTCGTCGATATTATTATCGACCTTGGTGGTGGTATCATCGACCTTGGTATTATAGGTGGTGGTATTCACCATGGTGGGCTGGTCACTACTATCGACCTTGGTATTATTCTCCCATGTATATCGGTGGAGGCATTTCCTTTCTAATTTTGATGGCTTTAATTTTATTACCTGCTTTTGGAGTTGCTTTTTTATATCCTTTTAGTGACGCTGATATCAACGGATATGTGAATTATAGTGCTTCAGAAGATTTATTACCTAATCAATTTTGGTGGGAAAGTGAAAATATCGAAGCAGGTAATGATATTACATACGATATTGATTCTTCAATAGCTAATATTAATTTTGGCATATCAGATCACTCATTTGGAAGTCTTCCATTTATATCGCTTAACCACACTGAAATCGGATCAGTTACACTCATATATAATCAGTATGAATATGCATGGATGTTCTTAAGACCAGGATCTATAATTAATTTTGACTTTAATGCAAGTGATCAAATTGATTTTTTTATCGCTGATCTCGATAATCTTGATGAATGGGATCGATATCAATCACCGACTTTTGAATATAGTATCAATGATATAACTGAAGATTCTGGTATGTTAATAATAAATAGGGCACATTATTATTACGTTGTATGGTATAATGATGAACTTTCTCCGGTGGATGTTGATTTTACTGTAAATTTTACTATGACTGATGTTGTAGACTTTACTGATGCTGATTTCTATATAATTGATACTAATTCTGTAATTGGTACATACAATGTTCTAAACTCGGGTAATTGGTATTTCTTCATTTATTTTGAGCCAATGAACTTTGATCCATGGTTCTTCGGTACAACTATAACTAGAATAGATTTTGATGTTAGTTATGATACTGGCATAACATCAGTAGATAGATGGCTCGAAGTTAGCCCAATATTGATAATTGTCGTAGTTGTAGTTGTGATATTAATTATAGCTGCTGTTATTGCTAGAAAAGGTCAAAAAAAATTGAAAAGTAAAGCTCCTCCAAAACCAGTAGCACCCACCGAACCTGCAGCACCAACTGAACCAACTAAACCTATGACTCCAACAATTCCTATAAAAGAAGCGCCTCCCTCTACTCATAAATGCATACGTTGTGGTGCAACTCACTCGCCAGACGCCCAATTCTGCCCAAATTGTGGAGGTAAAATACAAGGAAGGCAACTTGGAACTCCTTCAGTTACTACACCGGCTATGTCGAAAACATGCTCCTATTGTGGGAGCAAACTTATGGAGAAAGATAAATTCTGTAAGTGGTGCGGTACTAAAATTGAACAATAATCAAGTAGAATTAGTAAAAAAATAATTAAATCTCTTTTCTTTTTTATTTCTTCTTAATAATTTAAAAATTTGGCTTTTCTTCACCATTATTTTTAAAAGGATCGTAAACTCCTTTTATTTCACTGAGATCTACCGTCATAATCGTATGGCGCGTATGTTTCTTTTCAAACCTTTTTATCTCAAGCTGGTTGATAGGATTATCTGGGTGAATAACAATATATTCTCTACATTTAATACACGCACGAGCTCTCATTATTTAAATTATCAAAAATTTGTATCGTATTCTATTAAAAATAATTAAGATCTTTAATAAAATTTTACGGTCGTACTTTCTTTTTGTTCAATTATTTAACTAAAGATGAATTTTTCTCCTTATAAATCTTTTTCACGACCATTATTATTTATTAACTTATATTCTTCTCTTATTTCCGTGAGATCAACAGTGACCAAAGTATGGTTTGAATGGTATAATTGAAATTGATTTATGTGAGTTTGATTTAATGGATTATTTGGATGAATTATTATGTATTCTTTGCATTTTATACATGCTCGAGCTCTCAATATTTTACCTTTTTTAATAATTGCTTGTGGATAAAAATTTTGAAGTATATTTCAAATTTCTTTTTATAATCTAAAAATGTGAGAATGGAACGAACATAAAAATAAAA
The DNA here is from genome assembly GCA_048886305.1 of Candidatus Hodarchaeota archaeon. Taxonomy (GTDB): domain Archaea; phylum Asgardarchaeota; class Lokiarchaeia; order Sigyniarchaeales; family SOKP01; genus Loki-b32. The sequence goes on along the minus strand of JBHLKV010000024.1, from coordinate 19,289 downwards.
TTAAAAGTATAAGACTCTATCTTCTAAATTTCCATTAAATTAGGGATAGTTGAGTCATATAAATTTTTCAACTTTTTAATATCGAGTTTAAAGTCTTTTGACTTCAAACCCTTAATATTAATTTCTGGTTTTGATATTAAAACACCAATTTTCTTTAGATTTACACCAAACTCTTCTGCTTTCTTAATTATAGTTTTATAATCTTTAGGGTCAGTTTCAATAATGAATCTTCCAACAGATTCACTAAATAAAAATTCATCATCTCTTAGATTTTCTTCATAACCTTTTAGGTCGAGTTCAACTCCCAAATTATTCTTAAAACACATTTCAGCAATAGTGATAACGATTCCTCCTTTATTTACATCATGATTAGCTTTTACAAGATCGTTTTCATATAATTCAAAAAGGAACTCCCAAATTGCTTTTACTTTTTTATCATCAACCTTAGGGGGGATACCACCTTCTAGATTATGAATCACCAAGTGATATTCAGATCCTCCTAATTCTGCTTTAGTTTCACCTATAAGAAACAAATCGTTCCCTGCTTTTTTGAATGGTAGAGTTATAATCTTATCTTCTCCGTTTATGACTCCAACAATCATCATCATAGGTGTTGCTTTAATTGCAGTTTTCTTTACTTCATCTTCATTGTAGAATGAAACATTTCCTCCTACTATTGGAATTCTCATATCTCTACATAAATCATTCATTCCATCAACAGCTTGAGAAAAATACCAAAAGGATTCAGGTATTTCTGGATTACCAAAATTACAACAGTTTACCATTGCCATTGGTTTTGCTCCATTTGCAATTACATTTCCGCATACTTCGACTAATCCCCCCTTGGCACCTTCATAGGGATCTAAAAAGCAATGCTTTGAATTTACCCCCACGCTTGCAGAAATAAATTTATCTGTGCCAATTATTCTGAGAACTCCCGAATCCCCCTCACCACATTTTACAACAGATCTAACTCCTACTTCGTGATCATATTGCCTATAGACCCATTCCTTGCTACAAATATTTTCTGAAGCAATTAATTTATAAACTAATTCATCTAAATCTGAAGTTGGTTCAGGAGTTTTTTGGGAGAGTAATTCATCTAAATAATTAGGTCTTTTTTCTTCTCTTTTAACAGTAGGTGATTCAGAAAGTGCTTTAGAAGGTATATCTACAGCTAGATTATCTCCGTCATATACTCTAAGGATTTTTGAATCATCTGTTCTCCCAAGTACAGCAAAATTCATTTCATATTTTCTAAATACATCAAGAACAGTTTCTAATCCTTCAGGTTTAACTATGAAAGCCATTCGTTCTTGTGATTCAGAAAGCATAATTTCGTAAGAATTCATTCCTGGTTCTCTAGTAAAAACTTTTCTTAAATCTACTTTTGCTCCAGTATTTCCATCACCAGTTAATTCACTTGTTGCACAGGTAAGTCCACCCCCTCCAAGATCTTTTAGACCCCTAACATAACCAGTTTTTACCGCTTCTAACGTTGCTTCAATAATCATTTTTTTGGTAAATGGATCACCAATTTGAACTGCTGGTCGATCAGCTTCTGACATTTCTGTTAGAGTGCGAGAAGCAAAAGTTACACCATGTATCCCGTCTCTACCCGTAGATCCTCCCATAAGTACTACATAATCACCAGGATTATATGCTCTACTTGGAGCATGCTTAAAATCTTCAATTGTACCTAATCCAATACACGCAACATTTACGAGACAATTACTTTCAAAACTCTCATCAAATTCTACTTCACCACCAATAGTCGGGATTCCCGTACAATTACCATAATCAGCAATTCCTTTTACAACATATTTGAATAACCATTGAGAGTGGGGATTGTTTTTTAATGGACCAAATCTTAAAGGGTCCAATAATGCTATTGGTCTAACACCCATACATAAAATATCTCTTATAATCCCACCAATTCCTGTTGCAGCTCCATGATATGGTTCAATTGCAGAAGGATGATTATGAGATTCAATTCGAAATGCTAAAGCATATCCATCTCCAATATCTATAACACCAGCATCTTGACCAGGACCTGCCAACACATAATCGTAATTATTCTCAGCATCTTCGAAAATTTTTAGTTTTGGGCGAGATGATTTATATGAACAGTGCTCTGACCACATAACATCAAACATGCCCAATTCAGTGATATTTGGCTCTTTGTCTAATAACTTTTTTACCTTTTCGAATTCAGCTTTAGTCATTTCTATGTCTACTTCTTCACCATTAAGAATTACCCTTGTCATTAAGAAACCCTCCGCTTAATGAATTCTATTATTGATTCAAAGAAAAGTCTTCCATGAGTTGTTCCTTTTGGACTTAATATCGCTTCTGACGCACGTTCTGGATGAGGCATTAAGCCAACACAATTTTGTTCTAAATTACAGATTCCTGCAATGCTTTCTAATGAGCCATTAGGATTTGCCTCTTCAGTAAGCTCTCCTTCTTCATTTGAATATCTAAAAACAATCTGGTTATTTTCTTCTAATTCTCTCAAATTATCAGTATAATATCGCCCTTCAGCATGAGCAATAGGGATAGCAAGTACATCATCTATGCTCATTTTATTAGAGAGAGCTGTTTTATTATTTTCCACTTTAAGATTTACCCATTTACATATAAATTTTAAAGTTTCGTTTCTTAATAGTGCACCAGGAAGGAATTGAGCCTCTGTTAAAACCTGAAATCCATTGCAAATTCCTAGCACTGGTCTTCCATCCTTTAACATTACTCTTGCTTCATCTATTGCTGGACTATGAGCAGCAATAATTCCTGCTCTTAGATAATCACCAAAAGCAAAGCCACCCGGTATAATCACAGCATCATATTTCGATTCTTTAAAGTTATTATGCCAAACTAAATCTGTGTTAACATTAATTATGTTGTTTAAAACATGAATCGTATCCAAATCACAGTTGCTACCGGGCATTTGGATAACAGCTATCCTTACACTCATAATTTCTTAAGTCTCATTTTGTAGTTTTAAAATCTTGAAATTTTGAGTAACAGGATTATAGATTCTTAATCTGTTCAACAAATCTTCTACTATTTCTTTAGCTCGTGTTTCATTTTCAGCACTAAGATTAAATCTTAAATATTGACCACTTCGAACATTAGAAACCATTTCATAACCCTTTTTGGCAAGAAGATCACGTTTTATTGTCTCACCTACCGGATCACGAGCTTTCTCTTTATTAGTTGTTATTACTTCAACAATAAATTCTTGGCGAGCCATTTATGGAAAAAGAGGTTGTATATATTTTTATTAATTCTTATTAATTTAAAAATAATTCTTAACGACAAAAACGACAAGAGCTCGATTTTTTTTGATTTATTTTGAGCCTAGAGATAAAAGTATTAAACATAACTAAAGCTAACTATAATCATTAATACTAAGGCTAAAAGACCACACAATAAACTATACTTGCTAAATTTAGAGAATTTTTTCATATCTATCTCCTTTTTTTCATCTTTAGTATAAGATTTAATGTCAATTATAGCAAATACAAAACTTAGAATAAACAAAGCGATATCAATAAATAGCAATATTAAATTAAACATTATAAGAAAAAATACTACTGGTTGGTATATAAATTTTTCTTAAATTCTATAAATAATTAGCTTTTTTCAAATTTTTATATATTCTTGTATATACATCGGAAACTTCGGCTTTAAATTTTATCCCTGTAATCTTTTCATAGCTTCTCATATATCTTTTTGCTAATTCTATTTTAATTTCATCTGAGATAGGAGGAATATCTTCATCAGGTTTGATATCAGGGAAAATTTCTGGATATGTTTCCATTAACCACCCTCTAAATATCTCTTTATCCAATATATCTGGTTCTTCATTTTCTTCAAACTTCTTATTATATGAATCTAATATCCAAAATCGTGAAGAATCTTGTGTATGAATTTCATCAATTACAATTAATTCGTCATCAATTACTCCGAATTCATATTTCGTATCAACTAGAATCAATCCGTTTTTCTTACAGTAATTTTGGCCAAATTTAAAGAGTTTCATAGCAGCCTCTTCCATTTGTTCATATATTTCTTTACTAACTATTTTTTCTTTGATAATAAATTCTTTTGAAATGTAAATATCATGACCTGTTTCTGCTTTTGTAGAGGGGGTGATTAAGATTTCATCTAACTTTTGATTTTTTCTCATCCCCTTAGGAATTAGAATTCCCGAAGTAGGTTCTCCTTTTAAATAATTACGCCATGCTGTGCCAGTAAGATAAGCTCTGATAATTATCTCAATTGGTAGGGTTTGACATTGGTGAACAACTGAAACATTAGGATCCGGAACTTCAATAATATGATTCTTCACTAAATCTTTTGTTTTTTCAAACCAGAACGAAGAGACCTGATTTAGCATCTGACCTTTAAAAGGAATAGTAGTAATAACACGATCAAATGCACTCAACCTATCTGTTGCAATAATTATCCTGGTATCTTCCTTTATATAGTTATCTCGGACTTTTCCTCTATATAATTTTCCTAAAGAAGGAAATTTTGTTTCTTTTAATGTAAATTCCAGTTGTTTTTTAATTATATTTTCAATATTTTCCTCTGGCATGATAATAAATAATGGAAAAAGTCATAAAAATCCTATTTATTAATTATACAATAAATAAATTCTAAATCGGTTAATCTAATTTATTTTTTGTAATACTTCCCGTTATTAAACTCTTTAAGGGAATACTTGTTTTTGTTTTTTTCCATTTTTCTTATAAAAGTTTTAGTTAAATCTAAACCCAAAACATTAATAATACTAATTAAATAGATAAAAACATCTGCAATTTCTTCAGATATGTTAGCTAAAAGAGATTTATCTCTTAAAATATCTTCAATATTATCCTCCTTGAATAATAAACATTGAGATAGTTCTGCGGCTTCAATCGTTAAAGCTTGAATTAAATTTTTTGGTGTATGGTATTTTTTCCAATTCCGAGTAGCCACAAAAACATTCACTTCTTTTTTAAAAAACGAAACTAAAGTATTTTGATCATGAAATTTATCCATTTTAAAATCAAACTCTTATTCGTTAATCGAATTAATATTAAATATTACTTAAAACTCCTAATAAAATTACATATTAATTCATTAACTATCTCTTTCCGTTGAGCAGGAGCAAAATGTCCTGCCATATCAATGATTTCTAATTGAGAATTTTTAATTTTTTTATGAAGTTCTTCTGACATCGCTTCAGGAGCGAAGTTGTCGAGTCTCCCTCCAATTATAAGAGTAGGGCATGAAATGCTTGAGGGATCATATTCATTTATTTCATTAATCATCCCAAAGATTTGCTCTTCAATTTTCATATATAACTCATCCTTGGTTAATTTGGTGTTAGCCAAAGAATCTGATAATGCTGTTATAATAAAAGGAATTGTTCTATCTAAGACTTTCTCAACTGAATTTGCTACAACATCCAAAAAGTTCATACGGATAAAATATGGGAGTAAATTATAAAAAATATTTCGGATTACGTTATCGATCATAATATAACCAGAATTTAATAAGATAAGAAATTTGATATCTTTAGGATGTTTCATGCAAATCAATTGAGCTATCATCCCTCCAACGAGAGAATGCCCAATTATCCCATATTTTTCTTTAACTCTTAAATATTTTAATAAATCCTCTAAATCTCTGATAATTTCATATCTTATATTTTTTGAAAGATGTATTTTTTTTGGATGATCACTTCTCCCATGCCCTAAAGCATCAAACGCAATTATACGATAATTTTCTTTTAAAATTTTAATTTGGGATTTAAAAAAAGATGCCGAAGAGGCGAAACCATGAAGCAGAATGATTGTACACATTTTTGATGAAGAGTTAATATCTTCATAATAAAGTCGGTATCCCTCTCTATTCACAAAATAAGGCATGCGAGCTATAACGTATATGATATTCTATATTTTTTGAAATAAAAGATTCAAAAAATACTTTTCTAAATTTTATATTTCGATATTAATGATTTAAAAAGGCTATTATTTTATTAATAAATAGATAATAGTTTCCCAGAAATAAAATAAGGTTTCAATATTTAAAAAATAGGAAAAAAAATTAGAGATCTTTAGTGAAACGCTTTTTTTTAAGATTTCAAGGGTAGTAGGCATGAAAATTTTACTAAGCTTTTTATAAAGAAGAATAAACTTGAAATTATAAATCCTTTGTAACTCTTTTCTTTTCATTAGCTTCAAGAACAGTAGGCATGAACAATCTCACAAGTTTCTTGTATGCTTTTACGTTTTCTTTTATTGGAAGTTTCTCACTAACAAACCTACTCATCTTTTCAATAGCACTATTGATTGAACTATGAGTTCTAGCTCCATAAAAACCAAGAATTGCAGCTCCAAGGGCACCTCCATCTTTATTTTCCGGAATTACAATCTTCCTATTCATTATATCAGCAAAAATTTGGGCCCAGAAATCTGAATTCATACCCCCTCCATCTGCCTTTACTTCAGTGGTCTTGACCCTTGCAATAGCTTCAAGCATACCCAAATACATATTTCCTGATAAAGCGGAACTTTCCATTATTGCTCTAGCGAAGTGAGGTCTACCATGGTGCCAGCCTAATCCATGTATTGTCCCTTTCTTATATATATAGAGTGGTACAAATAATAATCCATTACTCCCAGGAGGCGCTTGCTCAGCTTCCTTGGATAAAATATCATAAACACTGGTATTAATTTCTTCGCATTCCTTTAATTGTAATTGTGAAAAATTCCTTGCATACGTTTGAAACATAGTTCCTGTACCCGGCATTACACCTTCCAGCATCCACTTTCCTTTAATTACATGTGGAAATGTGAAAATTGGAATACCTTCAACAGAAGGTCGTAACCCCTCATCAATTACAAGATCAACAAAAGTACCTGTTCCAATTGTAACTTTCGCTTGTCCCTTTTCAATAACACCGAGTCCTAAAGCAGCACATTGTTGATCACCTCCTCCTAATACTATTGGTGTATTTTGTTTTAATCCTAGATCACTTGCTGCTTCACTCGATAACGCACCGATCACTTCTCCAGGTTTACGAACCTCTGGCCATAAATCTATTGGCATCTCATAAGCTTCAGCAAGGTCTTCATCCATTTTCAGAGTTTTTAAATTTAAAATTCCATTAATTGCATTAGAAGGATCCGTTACAAATTCACCACATAATTTCATATAAGTGTAAGAATCAGGACATATAATTTTAAAAGTTTTAGCAAATAGTTCAGGTTTGTCTTTCTTCATCCATAATAGCTTTGGAATGGAATTTCTCAAAACAATTTCGTCAATATGTCCTTTTGCATCAGTTGTTTCTCTCTCATCCATCCATGTTAACGCAGGATGTAAAATATTTCTTTCTTTATCTATTAATGTAACAGTAGCCCTAGCAAATGAGCCTGAAATTCCTACTATATCATCCAAATCAAATTTCCCACTATTTACGACCCTCTTTGTTGTATTTTTTATAGCATTCCACCATACTTGTGGATCCTGCTCGGAAATACCTACTGGTTGGGGTGGTATTACATATTCTTCATAAGCTTTAGCGATTTCTTTTCCATTACTATCATAAATTACTGTTCTTGTTCCAGTAGTACCTAAATCAAAAACACAAATTAGATCACTCATATAATCACTTTTTAAAGGCTTTTAATTAATAATTCAGATACATCTAATATATTAAGTTTTTCTTTCTCTTCTTCTCTGATACCATAATTCAAACCCAATTCACATAACGGGCAAGCTGAAATGAAGTGACATGTACCAGTTTCCTTTAATTCATTTACTCTATTCATTGCTTCTTTAATTGCTAATTCCTTATCTGCCCAATGAGTGGTTCCACTCAATCCACAGCAATGGACGTTCTCTTTAGTAAAATTTGGTTCGATTATTTCTAACTCTGGAATAGAATTAAGGATTATTCTAAGAGATTCATTATCATTGAGATTCCTTGATAACAAACAAGGATCATGAATGGAAATTTTAGCAATATCAAGTGGTTTTGATGGGTTTATTTTATTTTCTTTGATTAATTTTGCGAAATAGTCAGCAATGTGAACGATCTTAACAGGAATCTCAATTCCTGCATCTGAGTATCTTTTGGTTAAAGTTAAAACACATCCTGGACAATCAGACACCACTAATTTTGCTCCTGTACTTTCAATCAGCTCTTTATTCATATCAGCAAACTTTAAGCCAGTTTCAAAATCTCTGATATTGAATGCAGGTCCTGCACAGCATATTTTTTTATCTAAATTGGTAGAAAATTTAACACCTGATTTTTTAAGTATTTCAATGTTAGCTTTGACTACTTCGGGAAATTTCATCATTTCGCAGCCAATATAATAATATACTTCATCATTTCCATCGGTTTCGATATTATCAATCCCTTTTTCTTTGTAAGTTTCAAAAATATTATGATCTTCTATTGTATTTGTCTTATTTAACTTATCTATCTGCTGTTTACAGTAATCTGGCATTAATCCCTTATCATTTAAGTCATCCCTCACAGTTTCCAATAGAGATACTACTGAAAAATCAAAAGGACACCAAACTTTACAATTTTCTTCATTAGTACATTTGTACATAAGATCTATAAAATCCTTATTTTCCTCTTTTGTTGGATCTATTTTTCCAATACTAAGATAATAAGCAATTCTTGCTTTATAACTAGGACTCATGGTTTCGGATTGTGATGCTTGAAGGGTGCCACAATCAAATCTACACATATTTGGGCAAAGCATGCATTTAATTAAATTATCAATATCTGCTTTATATTCTCCTTCTGGATAAAAGTTCTTTTTTTTAAGACGAAAATTTTTCATTAAGCGAGCTTTAGTCTCTCTATCAGCTTTTTCAATAAGAGGAACCATCCATTTGTATTTCTTTAACGTTTCAAAGACCCCCATTAATTTTCACCTCCTTTCCAAGTACTCACATAAATTTTTCCTGGATTTAAAATATTGTTTGGATCAAGCAGTTTTTTAATATCTCTCATTACTTTCATTGAGTTTCCCCATTCATCATCCATCCAATGAGCTCTATTAACTCCTATTCCATGATGATGAGCAATTGAGCCACCAGCATCTAATACAGCTTTAATTGTTGTATCCCAACATTCTTGATAAAATTTTAAATCAGATTTTTCTTTTGGTGGTACACCCCCAAATGAAAAATAAATTCCGACACCATTAGGGTAGAAATGTGAAACATGAGCAGTGATTATTACCATTCCTTTAACATTATCCATTGATTCTAAAACAGAATGATAAATATCCGAAGCATTTTCCCATAAAGAAGCTACTTCAAGAGTATCAAATACAATTTTATATGTAGGCAACAAAGATGTCTCTGTTACTCTAAATCTAGTTTCAAACCAATGTTCTACTGGATGCTCACCACAATCTACACCTAAATTATTTTCACATTTTTCCCTAGTTATCGATTTTTCTAAATCGACGAGTTTTTCATTCCCCTCACACACAAATATTACCATAACTTTATCCTTTGCTCGCTCAACATCTGGAAAATGTCTATCAGTCTCGTATTGATCATAAATTCGTATTACTGCAGGATAAATTTGAGTTCTTAATATTTGTCTTATTGCTTCAAATGATTTTTCTATAGTGGGAAAAGCATATGATATTAAAGCTCGTTTTTCAGGATAAGGCCAAATCTTTAATGTCGCTTTAGTAACTATCCCTAATGTACCTTCTCCACCAATAAATAATTTATCGAGTTGAGGGCCTGTTGAGGCTCTAGGAATTGTTTTAAAATTAATAATTTCACCTTGAGGTAAAATAACTTCCATTCCTAAAACGATATCTTCAATCTTTCCATATTTTGTACTGAATTGACCTGCCGCACGATGTGCAATCCATCCTCCTAAAGAGGAGATATAGAGAGATTGTGGTATATGCCCCGCAGTATAACCTTTGGCATTTAAATAACGTTCTAAATTCATTCCATTTATACCAGTTTGAGCTGTTACTGTCAAATTCTTCTCATTAATATCAAGAATTTTATTAAACTTTTTCATATCAATAATTATACCGCCATGAATGGGTATTGCTCCTCCTACCACTCCAGATCCTTCAGCAAAAGGTATAATTGGGATTTTTTCCTTATTTGCTAACTTTAAAATTTCAGAAATCTGATTAACGGTTTCTGGCCATGTTATAAAATCTGGCAAACCTGCTATTTTTCCTTCAATCGTCCAATTGAAAGCCAAAAGAGTCGTATCCTTTGTATAAGCCAAGATATCAATATCTTTGTTTGAAAAATTATTTTCTCCTACGATTTCTTCTAATTTTTTACCTATACTTTTCTTATCTTCAATTTCACATCTATTTTTTCTATAGATAAGTTCAAAATTTTTGAAGTCCATGAGTAACCAATTGGTTTTATTATTATCTTACTTAAATGATTAGATTTAATTTAAAATTATTATTTCCTAAAAGAAGTTTACTATATTTTTTTTAATAAGATTTCAGGTTTGATTTTTAATTAGTAAATAGTCTCTCCTGTAATCTTATTTACTTTCAAATGTCTAAATCTTGCAGTTGTACTAATTATATCTTCACTACTAGATATTTTCTTAACAATTTCTTCTGGGAATAAATATTTAGCAAGATGAATTATCATTTGTTTAGTTTCTATACAATTAAATAATTTTAAACTCTCAACTGAGTAAAATAATTCACTTACCAAATCATAATTCGTATCTATAGAGAAATCTATTAGTTCTAAATTCCTATAAATCCTTGAAACGATTTTATCTAATAGAGCATAATCTTTCAATTTTTCAAGAGTATTTCTCATATAATTGCAAAACAAAACGTAATAAGTAGCTTCAGAAGACACAAATCCATCTCTAAATTGTTTTATCCCCTCAGAACTAACTCGTAATTCTATTTCATCAGCTATAGCTTTAATTTCATGATCTAATAATTTGCCCTCTAAAAACTTATAAAGTTTTAAGATTACGACCAATTGTGAGGTTTCAAAATCTTTCAAATAATTTGGCTGGAAATATTTAGGATCTATAGATATAATATTCTCAATTTGTTCTTCATTTAACCATAGTTCCATTAAATCTGTAGATTTAAAGTAATAATAAGCTCCATCTGTTGCTTCAATAAGAGGAACTTCATATTCATCTACAGCTTCTTCATATAAATTTAACAAAAATTGATTTACTTTTTCCGTATCAAGATCAACATTGAGTTGTTTTGCTAAGTAAATACCACAGAAATAAATATCAGGATTTTTTAGAGTAATTAAAGGGACATCAATTAACCACTCATCTACATTATTTTTAAGATATTCTTTAATGTGAGAAAAGTCAAATCTTTTTTGTAGATGAAAAAAGTCGATTATTCTATAGATAAGATAGAATAATTGAAGTTTATCTTGAGGATTTTCTAAATCTTCAATGCTTTCTATTTTATTTTTATTCTCTATAAGTTTGGTGATTATTTTTTCTCGAATTTGAATATATTTTCTTAAATTTTCCAATTTTTCTGGCGACCGCTCAAAGAAATCTTTTAGATTCCTGAGTTCCATAATAAATTCAATTGGTAAAAAGCCTTCTGATTTCGCTTTTAACATAAGAGGTGTTACTTTTATATCTACGAGATAATCAACAATTTTTTCTAAAAAAGTTTCATATATTATGGGTGCAAATTTTTTTTCAAAAAGCTCTACTATTGAGTTTATATTCTCCTTATCTTCGTCCTTTAGTTCTAAAAAAGGATCCAAAAAATCATTTTCAATTTCAATCTGATCAAAACCTAATTTAACAAATTCTTTTACAAGAAATGAAGTGAGATCTTTCAGAGTTTGATATATATTCTCTTTTTCTATTTTAACAAGTCCAAAAGAATTAATAATTTTATGTTGAAAGTAATTATCTACATTATTATAAAAAACCTCAATATCATTCAGGTATAAATCTAAAATGTTAAATAAACCTTGAAAGATCATTTTACAAAAGGAAAAGTATGTTATCTTTATTTATTCTTATTTAAATAGAATTTTAAAAAGAATTAATATTTTACCTTTTCCAATTCAATCTCTTTTAGTTTTCATTATAATAAATTAATCTAAAAAGATTTTCTAACTATAAAATAAACTCAGAAATTAACTATAAAAAGCAGAAATTCTTCTCTATCTTATAATTAATTGCTGATTATTCCTTTATAATCCATAAATAAGCAAAAAAAAATGACAAATTCAATCTTCGGAACTTCTGGCATCAGAAAAGTCTTCCAAAATTATTCTGAATCTGATCTAATGTTTACACCTCAAATGGCTTTAGATGTAGGACTTGCCTTGGGATCCTACTTAAAAAGTAATTGTACTGTTGTTATCGGAAAAGATATAAGAATGTCTGCTTTGCCAATAGAATATGCTCTAATTTCAGGCATCATTAGTACGGGATGCAATGTTAAAACCTTAGGAATAGTTACTACTCCTACTTTAGCAGCATCCCTACGATTTTTAAACGCAGATGCGGGGGTGATGATAACTGCTTCACATAATACCCCCGAGTATATCGGTTTAAAACTATGGAATCCATCAGGCGTAGGATTTTCACCAGAACAGGAAATTGAGATTTCCCGAATTTTTGATGAAAAAGACTTTATACAAATTAAATATGACCAAATAGGTAAAATTACTCAGATCAATGACATAAATGATATCCATATAACAGAAATAACGAGCAAAATACAATTTGATGGGAGTAAATTAAATGCTATCGTGGACCCCGGAAATGGTTCAGGCTGTGATATTGTTCCAAAATTACTCTCAACTTATAATATAAACATTATGACTATAAATAGTCAAATGGACGGGCGATTTCCTGGACGACATTCAGAACCAAATAAAGAGAATTTAATACAAATCTCTAAATATTTAAAAATCTCGCCTGAGGAGGATATTGGAATAGCACTTGATGGAGACGCTGACAGAGTTATCTTTTTAGATGAAAATGGAGATATTATTGATCCTATTCGATTATTAGCATTAATGGCTAAGCACTATATTAAAGAGAATCAATTACCTAAAGAAGAACTTAAAGTTATTACTCCTATTAATTCATCGAGTTTAATAGAAGATGTATTAAAACCTCTTGGTTGTGAAGTTATTAGAACAGAAGTAGGAGATATTAAGGTTGCCTTAGCCTTACAAGAAAAAGGTGGTTTTTTGGGCGGAGAAACTTCAGGTACTTATATATGGCCAAATTTTCATTATGGACCTGATTCAATAGTAACAATTGCTTATATATTACAAATGATAATTAGTACTGGAAGAAGTTTAAAGGAATTATTAAAAGATATACCACAATATCCTTACTATGCTACTAAATTCAAATTGAAAGAGGATATACCTTTTACAGAAGAAATTCATCAAAAAATTATTGATGAAATAAAAGAATGTCTTGATGATTTAGGAAAATCAATTACTAATATAAATCGGATGGATGGCTGTAGATTTGATTTAGATGATGGATGGCTTTTAATAAGAAGGTCTGGAACAAGTCCTTATTTAAGAATTTCTGGGGAATCAACAATAGATATTAATAATTCCATTGAAATGAACAATGTAGCCAGGGAAAAAATGGAGAAGTTAGATTTGATTTAAGAATTTAATTCAGTCAATAATGGGATTGTGATAAGAATAAATGTGTGGGATTTTCGGTATTGTTACAAATGAAAATAAAGCTATCGGAAAAGTAGCTCTTGAAGGAATTAAACGTTTAGAATATAGAGGCTATGATTCATGTGGAATTGTAGCACAATATGATTCTAAACTCTATGTTAAAAAAGATGCTGGAAAGATCGATGAAATACATATGAAATTGAAATTAGATGAATTTCCAAATGGTTCTAAATTAGCTTTAGCACATACACGTTGGGCAACTCATGGTGCCCCTACAAAAATTAATAGCCACCCCCAATTAGATTGTCATGATAAAATAGCAGTTGTACATAATGGAATCCTTGAGAATTTCTTTGAACTTAAGGAGGAATTAATTTCAAAAGGTCATATTTTTAAATCTGATACAGATACTGAAATTATTTCTCACTTAATCGAAGATTATATGAAATCAAATTTAGATTTCAAGACAGCTGTGTTTAAGGCCATGAAAAGATGTATAGGAGCTTTTGGGGTCGCTATATGCCATGCTGATAAATCTGATACAATTATTGCAGTTCGAAGGGAATCTCCACTTGTAATCGGAATTGAAGAAGGAAAAACTACATATTGCGCTTCAGATATTCCTGCTTTTCTGCCCTATACACGAAATTGTTATATTTTAGATGATGATGAAATTGCTGTTTTACAAGCAGGTAGAGTAACCTTTTATGATCTTGATGATATTGAGAGCCCGAAGAAGAAAGAATTGAACCATATTGAATGGAGTATTGATGCTGCAGAGAAGGGTGGATATGAACATTTTATGCTAAAAGAGATTTATGAAGAACCTACTGCTTTAAGAAGAACGATGAAAATCTCTGATAAATCTTTAAAAGAGTTCGCAGAAATTTTACTTTCAGCAAAAAGCATATACATTACTGCTGCTGGAACTTCTTTTTATGCTTCATTAGCAGGTAAATTTATAATAACTAGATTCCTTGGAAAATATATTAAAGCAATTGAATGTTCTGAATTTAAAACACAGTTAACTGGTTCTTTGGAAGATAATTCAATTATTATAGCAATTAGCCAGTCAGGAGAAACCATTGATCTCATTGAGGCAGTAAGGTGGGCAAAAGAAGCTAATAATGTTAAAATATTGGCAATTACCAATGTTGTTGGTTCAACTCTTACTAGACATTCAGATCTCGTCCTGTTAACTCACGCCGGTCCTGAAATAGCAGTCGCCGCAACTAAGACATTCGTATGTCAAGTCTTAGTTCTTGCCTTAGTAGCATTAGAGATTGCTCAGATAAGAAAAATTAAAACAAAAGATGAAATTCAGAAATATTATGACGCTCTCTACTCTATTCCTAAAATTATTGAAATTTTTCTTGAAAAAAATGTGGAGTTAATTAAATATCTCGTAAGAAGCCTAGAAAAAAATTTGAACTTCTTCTTTCTAGCCCGGGGCATTTCCATAGCTACTGCAAAAGAAGGTGGCTTGAAGTTGAAAGAAGTAGCCTGTCGCTTTATTGAGGGTTACTCCGCAGCCCATGCAAAACATGGACCAATATCATTGGTCAGAGAGGGTTACCCTATAATATTTATCGCACCACCCGATGAGACATACGAACGACTAATGGGAAATTTAATGGAATTCAAATCAAGAGGTGGCAAAATTATATCATTAGTAGTAGAAAATGATAAAAAAATAACTAAATTAAGTGATATGACAATTAGGATTCCGCAACCTGAAGATTTATATCACAGCATTTTTAGTCCCATAACATTTGTTCCTGCTCTTCAACTTTTGGCATATTATGCTGCTTTAAAACAGGGATTGGATCCTGATAAACCATTAAATCTGGCAAAAACAGTTACAGTACACTAATCAAAATCCTACTCTTTTTTGATATCAAAGATATGACCATCCCAGGGGTTTAAATCTATATACAAGCCAAATTCATCCAAGTCTGCTCCTTTATAGTTATAATTTTTCTGATGGAGCAAATCTGTAAAATTCCAATCTTCAAGGTCAAATTTAATTTGTTTAAGTCGGATATGCGCTTTTACATGGCTTGAACCATAATTAACCACAACAAGTCGAAAAATATCGTTATACTCCCAGAGATAAGAAATTATATTTTGATAAGAGAGATCATCAATAATAATAGGTTCAACTTTACAGAGGGACCAATTTGCTTTTTCAAATTCTCTTCCAGGTATAATTTTTAATAAATTTTTGTAAAAATCAAGAAGCTTCGTATTTTCTTCTTCAATTGGTCTTCTTCCTAATTGAACAGGTAATTTTATTTTATAACCACGAGTTTGACCTTCATGTATTAATCTTGCTCCCGGCAAATTTAATGCTATAATAGCTGCTGCCTTTGAACGTTCTTCTCCGAATTTTTCTATAGCTCTAGGTTCATCGTGATTTTCGATGAATCGAACTAGTTTACGTTGATAATCAAATTCTGCTTTAAGATGTTCTCTAACTGCATCTGGGTTTTCATGAGCTAACCTATCATAGAGTCTTTTATCATAGCAATAATCAAATCCTTGCTGGATAAGTTCCCATTCCATATTCCAATATACTTCTGCTATAAATGAAAAATGTGGGAACTTTTCTTTTACTATTGGAATTACTTCCTTCCAAAATTCTTTTTCTAGAGGAGCTCCTGCTTTTTCCTTCCAAGTATTTTTAAATACCTCATTAGTCATAAGCATTGCCATATCACAACGAACACCATCACATAATTCAGCTATACTCAATAACGTATTAATTGCTTTTTTACGGGCTTCACGAGAAAATGCATTAATCTGGATAGTATCTGTCCATGGATCAAAATATGGATCTCGACCATTAGCATACACAGTTTCCCCTACTGAAAAAAATCCATTTGGATTTGTCATTAGATCTTCTAAAGTTCCAGTAATAAAAACATCTGATTTTTCTAAAATCCACATGTGATCAATAGAAACATGATTAGGAACATAATCCAATATTAATCGGATGCCATGGCCTTGCAATTGTTTACGAAACTCAGTTAATCCATCCCTCCCTCCAAGTTTAGAGTTAACATGATAATAATAAATTGAATAAGGTGATCCTACGACGTCATTTTCACCAAAATCATGTAAAGCTTTATGATATTCATTCTGTAAATCCTGGCGCTCAAGAGCAATCCTTCTTCCATCAGGACTACGCTCCCATACACCCATTAGCCAAACCACATCAAAATATTTAATCTCTTTTTTGAACTCTTCGTTTGGGATATTTTTTAAATTGATAGGACTGTTATAAGTTTCAGATAAATATGTAAGCCAGGGCCATGTATTTATTTCATAAATTTTAGGATTACTAGGCCAATCAGATTCTTTAACAAGCATTATAATTTTCCGCCTACTTCAACTTGATTATCTCGATGAATATAAATTATCTTCTTTTCCTTATTAAATAAATATATATAAATTTTTATATAATCAATATTATAATAAAGAAAAATTATAAGAATAAGTTAAAAAAAAATGAGTGAAGAAAAAGAAGCACTAAGAAAGTTAATAATGTTGATCTCAGATTTACGAGCAAAAGATGAGGAAAGATACGAAGCACACGTTAATTTCATGAATGAAACCATTAAGATGATTGGCGCCATCGAATCTCAAATGAATAAACATTGGAATACTGTCTTAGAATCCTTAAAGGAACTAAATGAAAGTATAAGTGCAAATCTGGATTCTTTACTTGCAGGAATTAGTCCAAAGGGTTTAAGAGAAACATCAAAATCTCTAAAAGAAATTATGGATACTATGAATAAAAGCGTGCAATCAATGAATTTAGAAAAAGTTTTAAGCGAATTGAAAGGATTAAAAGGTACTACTATAGCACCTATTATACCCAAACAGATAATTCCAATTAAACAACCAGAACCAATTACCGCAGGTATAAGTATAACACCTCCAGTCACAACGATGACTCCATCAACATCGTCAGCACCAGTACCAGCACCTAATACTGATGTTTATGGATATGTACCTGGTAAGAAAAAAGAAAAAAAGAAAAAAGACGAGGAAGAAGAACCTCATCTTATTAGACCTTCCGATCTATTTAAAAAATAAGTATTTTGATTTATTCTCTTTCTATGTTTTGGGAAAATTTCACTTAAATACTTCCATATAAGTTTTCAGTTGTGCTTTCACAACATCAACATTTTCACCAATTTTTCGAAAATTAATAACTATTGCAGGGACTTCAAGTTCAGATTTAATTTTGCTTTTTAGGATTTCATAGGAATTTGAAATTGAAGGACACCCAAATAATTGGTTAATTATAATCCCATCAATTTCCAAATTTTTAACAAAATTCGAATAAGAATTAGTTAATGCTTCAGAATCACACCCTATGCCTTTTATTGAAGCATCTAATAAAAATTGAGCATAGTCTTCAATTGGATCTGAATTCTCTGATACAGGAATTTCTTCAAGTAATCCTAAGATATCCCAATCGGCATATAATGATCTGCCACCTAATTCGTAAATAATTTCATGAGTTACCGGTTCCCACCCTCCAAACATAGGTGTTATTAAGATACGTGGCATACCAGATACATCCATCCCTATCCCTTTTTTTATTCTTTCCCGCATTTCAGTAACTAATTGACTCATATTTTCTAAATACCTTTGTGCATTAGAATTGTAATCTTGGAAAGAAATTGTTAATAAAGCTAATATTTCAGCAAAAGTAGCGGGGTTACAAGGATAAACATCAGATGCACAAATTTCATATAATATTGTTTTATAAAACCTTTTCACTTGATTTCCTATTCGAAATTGTTTTTTTAAGCTGTTATCAGTGATGTAATTCCCAGTTATGTCCTCTAAATCCGATATTGCTTTTTTGACGTTTTTTACCATAATTTCTAATGTCTTCTCTTCATTTTCTGTTTCTCTTGGAGGAATATTTACCCAAATTTGATTAGGAACTATTGTTTGCAATGATTCAGAGAATTTATTCCATTTACCACAACGCATAGCAAAATTTAAATTCGCATCAATAACACTTCCCATTGATTTATGCATTCCATAAAGAGCATTTACCCCATAACATAAGTCAGAAGCTCCTCCATTTTCTACTCCTAAATCATACTTTTCATTATATTTATCATTAATAGAATTAACAACATCATCTAATACTTTTTCAACTACCTTCAAGAAGTCTAAATGCCTTGCTATTCCTAAAAGTTTTGTTGTAAGATCCCAACCAAATAAGCTTGTAGCAGAATTTAATGCTAACAAATATAAATTAATTTTAAATTTCTCCATTCTTATCGGGAACACAGGTATTGCATTAGCGGCAAAAACCAAATCTGGAAAACCCAATGCAACAGAAATTAATTTTTTTTTCTCTTTTTGTTTCCTCTTTGTTAAATAATCTCTACCAGTCAAAAAATTATAGGACATCTTTAATACTGACGTAAAACTTATGACATCATCAGCGTAAATACTCATTTTTTATTAGCTCCTAAAACAGCAAAATTCTTACTGATATTTTAGAATTGTCATTTAAAAAAAATCAAGATTTTGTATTAAAATTTATTAGAATTATT
>JBHLKV010000023.1:0-22643 GCA_048886305.1 Candidatus Hodarchaeota archaeon | reverse complement strand
AAAGTCTCATACATTTGCTCAGCTTGCGGATATGAAAGCCAATTATCAATTTATAGTGGTAGGTTAAAGTTAAATTGGCGTGTAGATTGGCCAGCAAAATGGTCTATTTACAAAACAACTTGTGAACCAGCAGGGAAAGATCATAGCGTAAAAGGAGGGGCCTACGATACTGGTTTAGAACTATGTCAAGAAATTTTCGAATATATAGGTCCTGTAAAAGTACCTTATGAATGGTTAAGATTAGGAGGTCAAGACATGAAAACTTCTAAAGGTATAGTTTATACACCTAAAAAGTACCTAGAAGTTGCGGATCCTGAGTTATATCGCATGTTAATCTTAAGAACTAACCCATTGAAGCATATTACTTTAAGACTTGAGGAATATCCTCAATATTTCGATTATTATGATAGAATGGAAAATATCTATTTCTCTTTAGAGGATGCTAATAATGAGGAAGAACAATTTTTACAATATTTGTATCCATTAACTAAAACAAGCCCTATTCCCGAGGTTAAATCTTTAAAAATCCCATTGAACCTATTAATCTTTTTATCACAGCTACAGAACATTTTAGGAGTTAAAAAATTATATAATAAAGCTAAATCCATTATGGAAAAGGTCGGATTGAAAAAAATGATTTCAATTGAGGAGTTTGAATTTCTATTGAAAAGAACAGGGAATTGGCTCAAGGAAGTAAAAGAAATCATTAAAAGTGAAAAAGATCCAATAAAACGCAAAGAATTAACACATAAGATTGATATTTTTGAAATCCCAGAAAAGCTTGATGAAAAAATAATAGAGAAATTAGATGATAAACAACTTCAGGGAATAAAATTATTAAGAAAATATATTGAGAAGACTAAAGACTTAGATGAAGATTTGATACAAAATAGGATTTTTAGTATAGCAAAAGATAACCTTCAGATACCTCCAAGGAAGATGTTCGAAGCAATATATCAGATAATCTTAGGGAAAAATTTTGGACCTCGATTAGGACCCTTTTTAACGTTACTCGATAAGGATTGGGTTTTAGAGAGATTAAGAAATCCATCCTGATAAATTTTTATTGATTTTACACTTTAGGGGTTTTTTTCCTCCAAAATCTTTTCTTCCTTTTCTTATCCTTCATCTCTTGATAACATTCAGGACAATAGGAAATACCCTCATTTATCATTTGGCCACAATTTTTACAATGTTTATGTGGATAAACATATACTTCAGCTTTTTTTTTGTATCTATCGAATTTGCTCATAATAAGTCTGCAGTATTTATCTATATATAATTTATTTATAATAGATTATAATCTTTTCACACCATCTTTATCAATTTTAATTATATAGAATTTCGCATTTTTAAGCTTAGATCTAATATTAGATGGCAAATTTGGAAAAATGGAAGAAAAAATCTCATTATTTTCAATGATTTCATTTAATCTTCTTTCCCAATAATTTAAAATTTCTTGTTTTTTATCAGGATTAACTAAGGCAAAAACGGAGCCGCCGCCTCCCGCTCCAGTTAATTTAGCAGCATATACTTCAGGGTGTTCTTCAATAACTCTTATTAAAATATTATTTGCTAAACCAATCCCATATTCAAAACCCGCATTTATCATTATTTGATTCATTATTTTCGTATTTTTTTTGAAATATTTCCCTAATAATTTCCAATCCTGTTTCATTATGGCAAATCGTGATTTCCAAGATATTTCCGCTAATTTAATATATCCATTTATGATTCTAGGATCTTTTTTTAGATAAAGGTTCCTTAACCTAGAATGGACATCACCACTTTTGTGAAATACACCAGAAAAGCAAACAATTATGGGTAGTGTATTAATCCCATATACCTTATCGATTCTGTCATAAACTGCTAAAGGCTCCATTGAAAGGTTCTTATGATTTAGTTTACCACAATAGGAACAAAAGCATAAACCTCCCCGACTAATTACATATCTATCAGCGTAACCCGCCGTGATCTGCAAATCTTCATCTTCTATTTTTGTGGCTATTTCAGCAATCGTATCTTTATTGATTGGAAATTCATTCTCACGTAGCTTTGTTAAATTATTATATATATTGAAATATTTAGCAAGACCATAGATAGTGGCTATTATTATTGCGGTACTTCCTCCTAGTCCACTTTGTTTAGGTATAGTTGTAAAAAAACCAAGTTCAACATTGGAATTTAAGAAATCATGGTTAAAACATGAATTTATTTCGAGTAATCTATTAATACTTGCATATATTAATTTAAATTCTCCAGTGATTTTTTTTTTAATATTATTTTCATTTTTTGGAAGGATTTCTTCTTTTATTATCTCAAAATCATAATTTTGATGTTTTTCTCTTATACTATACAACTTCACTCTGCTTTCAGTATTAATATTCTTAATATAAAGAAAAGCAGATAACGGATTGTTTTCTCCATTAATTGCTACAGAAGGCATCCAGAAATCTCCCTCTACAGCATCTAATGGATTAATTAAATTAATTCTGGATGGTGCTTGAATTATGATATCTGGATTTATTTTAATTAAAAATTCTCTAATAGATTCCAGCAATATTATAACCAAAACTAGATTTTATTTTCATTTATAGTAGAAATGATATTGATTTTAACAAAATATCTATGTTTATATAATTTATGCTAAAATAATTTACGAAATGGGTAAAAAAGGTAAGTATAAATTATTATCATATTTAATTGATGAACATTTAATTTTTTATAAGAATTTAATCAATCCTAAAAAATTTATAGCCTTTTGTTTCCTTGAAGTGGAAGAATTTTATCCATTAATCTCAATTTTGAGTAAATTTCTAATTGAGAAATATATAACGTATTTCTCAATACAATTGAATACTATAGATAAAAATAAAAAGATTGTCGTAATAAATTTTGAGGATATTGATAAAGATAGAATAATAAAATCATTTAATATTGTTTATGAATCAATAAACAAAGAGGGGATTATAACAAAACTTTTGAGAAATAATGATTTAGAAAAAGAATTTTTAGCTATCCTTCTAAATGGCTTTGAATCTAATATACATATCTCGAAAAATTCAGACTCGATTTTAATTAAGGATAATAAGAATCCAAGAAGATTAGATTTCTATAAAATAAATTTCGAAATAATTGATGAGAAATCTTCTTTTATCTATTGTTTTCTAAAAATAATTAACAATTATAATCGAAAGGGTTTTTTAATCTTTCATGTTAAAGTAGATTTTAATGACAATATAAAAATTCTAGCCTATTTTGTTGAAGAAAGTAAAGTCTTTGAAGATGCTTCTAGTATTCTAAAAAATCTAAATCTTTTTTTTAATATAACCGTGTTGGAAAAGTTAAAAATAAATGTAAAAGACATTTTCAAGTTTTTATGGAGATTAGGAATCTCTGATAACTTTTACTTATTAGAAGATTTAAAAGATCTATTTTTAACTGAAGATCAAAATACATTTTCAGAGCTTTTGTCATTTAATAGCAAATTTGAACTGAACTTATTAAATAATCACATTCAATTTAAAAGGCTAAGCAAAAAGTTAATATTTATCGAACAATGGTGTATATTTTTAGTTTCTAATAGGTTGGATTCTAATTATATTAGGAAAGTAATTGAACGTTATCATTCTAAATACTATATCTATATTTTACTATTAAATGAGAAAGATTATGATAAGTTATTAGACATTAAGGAGATTAAACTTTTAAAGAGAATTAAGATAATAAATCCTGATGAATTCTCAACCTTTAATTTTAAAACACTTAAAAATAGTAATTCTCTAGAAAATTCCTAAGTCAATTGCAATATCTTGAGCAGAGTTATCTGGGTGAAGTTTAATAAATGCTTTTTTTTCTCCTTGAGTAGTAATTAGTGTATTGACTTTAACTACCTTTACATTATGAATTTTTTCAAAAGCTTTTTTTATCTGGTTTTTATTTGATAATCGGTCAACAATAAAAACTAACTTATTTTCTTTTTCAATTAAATCAAATGTTTTTTCAGTAATTAAAGGTCTTTTAATAATTTTATAGAATCGCTCCATACTAAATTGGCACCTCATAATGATTCAAATCAGAAAAAGCAGATTGAGTCCATAATAATAATCGTCCTGATGAGCCTCCGGGTGCCAAATCATCGATGGATATATTTTCAATTTTTAATATATCTACTCCTGGAATATTTTTTGAAGCTTTAACTATACCAAAGTCATCCTTAATGACAAATAATATTCCTCTGTTCTTTTTGTACTTACGTCCTCTTCTTTTTCCTTTTCCTGCTCGAATTTTTTTACTATTTTTATTCTTAATCAATTCTTCTTCTAATCCTAAATTGCATAAAATTGAGTATACTTTAGCTGTTTTTTTAATTGATTGTATTTTATCATCAACAACCAATGGAATTTCAGGGACATTATCAATCTTATGTCCTCGTTCCTTAACCCATGATCTATATCCAGTAGCAGAAATAGCAGATATTATAGATAATTTATGTGTCTTTTTATTTATCTTTTTTTTAAGATTTTTCTCGGTTTTAATGGGATGTGTTCGTCTGCCACCTACAGCAAATGGAACTCGACCTACATGTCTAGCCGTAATAAACCCAGATCCTTTTATTCTTGGAGCTCTAGATATCGCATGACCAGTCCCCCAACTTTCTGCAGTATTTTTTAATCCTGCTTGTTTATTTCTTCCTTGAATTTGTTTATTTCTACTTTGAGAGATTTCTATTGCTTTTTGAATAAGATCCTTTCTTGGTTTAATATTAAATATTTGCGGCTTATCAACCAATCCTTTTTTTTTTCCATCTAAATTATAAATATTAATTTTGTCCATAAAATCACGTTATTTTAAGATTTTACTTCCTTTGATGACTTTCACGGCTAATAAAAGTAATTTCTGGAGGTTGAGCAATGAAGGATCTTAATGGTCTAATTGTTTTTCTTATTCTGATTAATCTTTTCTTTGATCCAGGAATGGATCCTAACATTAATAAATAATCTCCTTGTATCTTTCCATATCGGATAAATCCTCCCTTTGGATTAATTTCTTCCTCATTTTCACCTATTAGCATAATTCTTTTATGATATTCAGTCCTTTGATGAAATCCTAATTGTCCAGCACGAGGTACTGTATAAAGCACTCTACTTGGATGCCAAGGACCGATACAAGCTACAGCTCTTCTTATTTTACTATTTTTCCTTGTTAAAATCTTAACTCCAAATCTCTTTACAGGTCCTTGAAAACCTTTTCCTTTAGTTACACCAATTACATCAACTAATTCTCCTTCTTCCAAAATGTTTCTAGCTCTAATTTCTTTACCTAAATTTTTAAATGCGAAATTAAACGCCTCTTCCGGTTTTTTTAGTGAATTTACTTTGATTTCGATAATATCTGGCTTCTTCCTTGGTAAAGAGGTTTTATAAGGTTGTGTTTGAAAGATACCTCTGATTTCGCTAGTTTCATCTAAGTTTGCTAATATCTCTTTTTTGATCTTCTTCAAATTATATCCTTCAGTGTTTGGGATCTTGATTTTTCTCGATAAGAAATTATTAAAATCATTAGTGAATACTTCTCCACTAATATATTTTCCATATTCATCTTTATTATATATTCTAATCCCTATTAGGATTAGAGGTGGAACCTCTATAACTGTTACAGGCTTCATTAATTCCTTTCCATAGTAAGGACTATTCCTTTGATCTTGAATATAGGTTATATGAGTCATTCCTGCTTTGAAACCAGCAAAGCCAAGAAAATTAATATTTTCTGAATTATCTAACCAATGTCTTACTCTACCCTTTATTTGTGAAGCCCTTTTTCTAGGAAGGTACGCTAATGACCCATGTCTGGGGGCGTGCTTTTTACGATGACCCATAACTAATCACTTAACTTTTGGATATGAATTTTTTAAAATAAATAAATTTTTTCATTCAAGGACTAGTCAAGAAACTTCAGCGAATAACTAAAATAGTGTTATTTAAATTTTTTCGTTTAAAAGAATTTTAAATGGTATTAAATCTAAAAGAAAGAGTTATTTTTCAAGAAAAAGAAAATTTCGAGGGTAAAAAAGAAAATTTCTTAATTATTGATTGTAAAAAATGTTCTGAAAAAGAAAAGAAGTTCTATAAGAATATAACATGTATATATTGTTTTTTGCTTAATCTTTTTATCAATAAAAATAATAAGTTTAATCGTATTTTAATTTCGAAAAATGAAATCTTAATTGAACCTGAACAATATGATTTAGTTCTGGATTATTTCAAAAACTTAAACAAGATTAAAAGAATAAATCAAAAAATTGAAAATCTTAGGAAAAAGAGATGTGTTTATCAAGAATTTAAATGTAAAAACTTTCCTGAATATTTTTCATTAGTTAAAATACATGATTTTGAGTTCTATGACCCAGTTCTAGTGTATAATACCCATTTGAAAAGAATTTCATATATTGAAGATAATAGAATTTTTAACGATTTTTGCTTAAAATGTGTTAATTATTTAAAAAGCTTAGAAAGTTCTATTGCTGAAATCTTAAATCACTTAAAAATTATTAAAATGCTTAATACGTTTAAATCCGAAAGCGAAAAAGCTTATCACAGTTTAAAATTTTATAAGAGATTATTTTCTAAATCCTTCCAACTACATATAAAAGATCAAGAATCTAAAATCCCCACTCTGTTAACACAGGGGGATTTAATTAAAACATATATGATTGGGAAAAATAATCTTTATCAGGTTTATATTACTAATATTTCATTTGAGGCTGAAAATAAATATTTAGTCCATTATAATTATCAATCAAGATCAGAGGAGGATTATATCAGAAAAATTATTCAGGACATCTCAAATAGCTTAAATATTGTTAACTTCGATCAAATTATCCCTTTGGAAAATTTGATAAATTTATATAATCGAGAAGCTTTAAAAATCCTTAGTGAAAAGTACCGATTTTCTAAAATCGATAATAAAAAGATTGCCTTTATTTCAGCTTTAAAACGATTAAATTTAGAGAAAATCTTTCCATTATTAATAGATGATTTTATTGAAGAAATATTCTTAGACTCTCCTTATGATAAAATTTATATTAATCATCAAAAATATGGGCGATGTCGTACAGATCTAAAATTTAATAGAAGAGAGATAGAAAGGATAAAAACTTTATTAAGGCTCTACAGTGGTCAAAGACTGGATTATATGAAACCTAGTATAAAACTTGTTTTAAAGAACAAATTTTTCTATTGTAGATTTGCGTTAGATATTGAACCTATTCAATTGAATAACTTTGCTTTAGATATAAGAAAATTGAATAAAAATATTCTTAATATTCAAGATTTATTAAAAAATGGAACTCTAAGTCCCTTAATGGCTAGTTTCCTATATTTTAATATATTGCGAAGAAGAAATTTAACTGTCACTGGTGAGACTGATACTGGAAAAACAACATTGATTAATGCATTAGATTTGTTAACTCCAAAAGAATTTAGGAAGATTTATATTGAAAATATAGTAGAATCTTTAAATCAATTTAGTTTCGGAAAACATCAGTTAAAATATAAAGTTGACTCTTATGATTCTTTATTAAAAGAGAAGTATTCTAAAAGTAGTCAGATAAAAACGCTCTTACACCGTACACCTGATATAATATACCTAGGTGAAATATTGACTAAAGAAGAAGCAGAGGCGATGTTTCATTGTCTTGCTGCTGGATTAAGGGGTTTTCAAACAATCCATTCTAATAATATAGAATCTTTAATTAATCGATTTGTATATCATTTTAAAATTAATAAATCATGTTTAGATGATTTAGATCTTATCATTTTAATGAAAAAAGATGGTTATCAAAGAAAAATCATCTCAATATCTGAAATTGGTAATGATCTTGATATACCAAAGCTATACAACAACATTTTCCAATATAATCCTGAATCAAAAAAATGGAATTTATTAAATCCTCTTTTCGAAACCAAAATAGTTAATGAATTGAGAAGATATGAAGATTTAAATAGAGAAAATTTCTCACTAATAATCAAAATATATAATGAGATTTTCACTTTTATCTCCAAAATTAAAAAAATTGATAATTATAAGTTAATCAACTTCTTTCATAGAATCTCTTATAATTCTTTTCAATCATATGATATACTTAAGAATTTTTGGAATAACTGGAAAAAGAATCGAGGTTTAAATTTTTAAATTTGGATTAAATTATATGACAAACTTATTAGAAAAGGGATTAATTATAGGTTTTGGAATTATAACGCTATTAATTTTCTTTTCTCTAATTAGTCCATTTTTAGAAACAATAGCCAACTTTGATAATAATGAAGAAAATGACATAAAAGATTATATATCTTTCATCAATGAGATGGATCAAGCTATCCTTTATGTTATTGATAACCCAGAAGAAGATTTTCTTAAATCCATTGAATATCCAACCAATCTAAATATAACATTATATAATCAATATGCTAAATATGATTTCATTATTGGAGATGAACTGCTATGTGAAATTATATTCTATAATGAAAGTTTTGTTTATAACATTTTTCAAGATTTTATTTCAAAAACATACCTCCTGAATGTTTCTTTTGTATTAAATCTAATAAAGATCCAATTTATTGATTATTATTAAGGTATTTCTAATATGAATTTCATGGAGTTTTATCTTAATTTTTGTAGGAGATTTCATAAATCTCATATTCCCAAATTAAAATTTAAGGAATTAAATAATAGATATAAAAATTTATATAATAATTTTTATAATATTAGCGAAAATGATATTTATAAAGCGAGTTTTTTTATATTTTTAATTTCATTTAGTTTTTTCGTTATTTTCTCTGCCATTTTCTTATTTTTTCATATTTTAATCATTTTATTTTATTCATTTTGTTTTTCTTTAATTTTATCTTATAAGTTTAGTGTATATCTCCTGAGTGAAATAAAAAAAAATGAATCGATAATTAATGCAATGCTGTATCTAATTAAAATAGACTTTTCATTAATGCAAAAATCATTAAAAAAAAATTCTGATTATTGTATAAATTTCATAAAATTAGTAAAAAATTATAATCTTCCAATTTCAGATAATTTTAAAGAAATTCTAAGGAGAACTCATGAGGGCGAACTCCCAGAAAAAATGCTTATGAACATTTTAACAGCTTCTGAAGATTTTAATAGATATTTAAAAGATTTATTAGCAACCAATTTTAATAATGAATCTGGAATTATGGAATCTAAAGACAATACTTTGGAAAGAAAATTTAAGATATATTTAAGAGATATCGAATCAAAATTAAGTATTATCTTTTTTATAGGATTGTTTTTTCCAATAGGATTATGTTTTCTTTTGTCATTTCAACTGATTCATCTAATTTTTACCCTCTTTTCTATACCTCTCTTCTTATTCATATTAAATTCATTATTTAAAAAGTTTATAAAACAAAATAGTTTCTTAATAGGTTTGATAGGTGAATATTCTAATATAGAGAAAAAAAAATTTCATGAATTTCTTCTATTTTTAAAAGGCTTTGCCAATAATTTAAGAAGGAATATATCACCCGAATCGGCTTTTCTTAAATCTTATTCCCAAAATAGAAAACACTATAATTTGATAGAACAACCTTTAAAGGATCAAATTTCATTGCTCCTGAATATTTCTTGCTCATTTCGAGAAATAATAAACAATTTAAAATTTGAATTAAATTCAATACGTTTCAAAATAATTTTGGAGTCTATTGAAAAATTTGTTGAGCAGAATGCCTATTTTTCCTCTGAAAAAATATTTGAGCTCTTGGCTATTTTATTAAAACATCAAAAACTTGAAACAAAATTAGAAATAATAATAAAAGGAGAAAAATTTAAGGCGTTTTTTTTCATATTTCTCTTACCACTCATCACCGGGGTTATCGGGGGGATGTTCCCTTTATTTGTTTTGCTAAATAGGAATATTCAATTTAATAATGATTTTTCATTAATTTTTTTATTAGATATAGTATACTTCAAAGATATAATCATTGTATTCCTTACTTTGATATCAATAATCACAATTACATCATATTATTTCTTAAAAATTATTAATTATAATAGAAGGTTTCCTATTGTGATTATTGTAAATATAATGTTCATTTTGATTTTTTTAATCTCATTATTAAATGTGTTAAATTTTCTATAGAGATCACCTAGAGTTGTTATTACTAAGCAAAAAAGAAGAGATATATTAACTCTACAAATAGACATAATCCAATAAAGAGATTTATTGATGTTGTACAAAAGAAAACCAACCTGACAAAAGATATATTGTTTAGGTTACTTAAATAAGCTAAATTTTCTAGCTTTTCCAGTAAAGAGTATAATGGGATGAGAAGAATTAAAAATAATAGAAATGATATTAATGTAATTAATAAATCAGCTGATATCACAGAATAGATGAACATTAAAGAAAAAACACTTAAGAATAATAAAATCTCAAATAAAGTTATATTGAATTCTAACATATTCTTTATTAATTCTATAAAGAATTATTTAAAGATCTTAGGTTTAAATATTAGCTAGAAATATTGAATCTTAATAATCATTAGATTAAGTTAGAAAAAATTAAATAAGAGAAAAAGCTGATAATTATTATGAGAGCTTTGAAATTGAAAGGCTTAAAATATAATAAGGGCACATATGAATTATTTAATGATCGTTTTGTTTTTTTTCCTCCACAAATAATTGACATTCTATCATCAATTTATGGTGAGGGGGTAAAATCATTATTAGTTTGGCTGGGGAAAAAAGCAGGTTGGACATTTATACAAAATTGGGATGAAAATCTAAAACCAAAATCTTTAGAAGATTTAGTAAATCATTTTTGTAACATTTTAGGGAATCAAGGGTGGGGGCGATTAAGCGTTAAACTTGTTTCCGAAGATTTGATCATTATACGTCTTTATCATAATATATCATCAGAGTTAGAAAATAAATCAAAATATTTTTGCTATTTGATAACAGGTTTATTGACAGGTTTTGGAGAATTTGCTTTATATAGAGTGATCGTTTCTGAAAATGAATGTTGTCTTGAAGATATGAATTTAGATTATTGTGAATATAAGATTGAAAGAATACAATAAGGAATTTATTCACCAAGGATCCCATTCTTCAGGATTTAACTCTTCCGTATCCTCTTCCTCAAGATTTTTCTCCGGAGGCTCAGAATTAATTAAATGAATATCTTCGTTTTCTGTGGTAAGATCTTGAGTTTGTTGTGTTCCATTTTCAACTAAACTTAATTCTTCTCCCATAACAAATGACTCTTCTCCAATTACAACATCTTTAAAGGCGGCTATTAAAGAAAGTAAATTAAAAAATTCTTCTTTCTTCATTTCAACTCTTATTGATTTATCTTTATTTAGAAGAGCAAGCCTTATAATCCTAACTTCACCGCTAATTTCTACTGAAGTTATCTCTATGTTTTGATCCTTGTTTTTTAACTGAATTTTCCAAGATGTTTCTCTTGTTTTTTCAATCTCCATCTCTTATTTTTCACATTATATTATAATTTAGCTTCATTAATTTAATAAAAATTCTCAAATATAAAATTTTATTTCTTACAGCACTTTAATTTTAAATTCTATGAATTAAATATAGACTAGATTACCAGCTTATTTATAATCATATTATAGTTATTTTAAAAATAAATCCATATATATAAAACAGTAAAATAAGAAATAAAGCAGATAAAAATAAGAGGAGGTCTATACTGAACTAGAATTTGTATTTTTTTTCTAGTATAATTGTAAATTAGGTTTAGAGATTTAACACAATGTTTATCTTCGTTATAATAGTCTAATTCTGAAATATTTAAAAATTTATAGAATGTTCTCATAAAACTTCTCTTAAATCTTGAGGAATTAAAATTTGTATTAAAGATGATTTCAAATGAGTCATGATTTCTGAAATTAATATTGTTAACATAGTTTATCATAAAGATCAAAAGAATCAATAAAGAGAATAATAAAAGGAAAGAAGTTATGAAATAAAAAGTTAAAAATTTGACAGGATGTAAAAAAAATATTAACAGAAAAAGTTTTCCATCAGCACCTCCAATGATGTGTAAAACGAATAATAAAAATGATAAAGAAAAAATGAAAAATAGAAAAAGAAATTTCAAAACAACAAATCCTATAAAATCTTCAAAGCAAAAAGCAAATTCAATAAAATTTAAAATTACACAAATAATAAAGAGATATTTGAACAAACTATTAGGAATCTTTCTGGATTTCAAATCAAGATAAGTACAAAAAATAAGCATTACACATATAAACAAAAAATTAAAAATAATTAGTAAGAAATTCATGTGATCAGAAATTTCCTTCCCAAATTTCTATTAATTTTTTTAAACTTCTTGCCTTAATATTTTCAATTTTATATCTAAATATTTTAATCCGTCCAAATTTTTTCTCATCAATTAAATTTACTGCTTTTAGATAAGTAAGATGTTTTAAAACGTTATTATAATTTAATTTGGTCTTATTTATAATTAAGGAGATAGTCAATTCTTTATGCACGGCTAATACTTTTAAAATCTTGACTCTAGCTTTTGAACCTAAAAGCTCCTCAATAAGAAACTTTTCTTCTGATTTGTTAACTATCAAATTTTCAAACCTCTATAACTTAATATATTTAAAATAATCTTTTCAAATTTTGATAATTCAATATTTGGAATTTTAATAAAGGTCTTTCTCCCTTTTATATTCTCACTCCTTACTTTTATTGAAATAAGATTCTCTCTATGAAATTCTTGAAGGTAATTCCATAATTGTGAATATGAACGTGGCTTTATTCTTGTATTTTCACAAACTATATTATATATTTTTAAAATATCCAAAAAGGAGATCTGGGGCTTCTCACTTATTTTTAAACTTCTAATTATTGCCAATAAAAAAATTAATTTTTGTGAAGCCATATATTTCAAAATATCTTGGGTTGAGTAAGGGACTAGATTTTGATTTCCTGCTCTAATACATTCGGCATTAATATATTTTAGACCTTGACTTTCTGCGATTTTAGTAGCTCTCCATAAAATATTTAATCCATATCTAATATCACCATTCTTAAAAATAACATCAGCTATCATCTCGATCAAATCATCTGAAAGAGCATTTTGATTTAAACTTAAATCTGCTCTATATTTTAAAATATTAAAAATCTGCTCTTTGGAATATTCATCAAAATTTATGATATTCCTTTGCAGTGTGCTTAATGTACTAGAATCGAGATTATTTAAACATGAGATATCTCTTACTATTCCAATAATTGATAATCTTTGCTGAGAATTCATTGAATCATCATTTATTCGAGTTAGAGAATAAATTAAATCTTCGCCTTTATTTATAAGATAGCTTAATTCATCTAATACAATTAAAAGATGTAAATTATATTCATTTAAGTACTCAATAATGATTTCTAATAAATCCTGTGGTGAATATCCTCTCTGTGGAAAGTTTTTATGGATTGAACGAATGATCCTAATTAAGACTTTATAACTACTTCTTTCTTTTCTACAATTTATATGAACATATTTAATAGAAATATTCCTTTTTCTTGATGCTTTAATTAAAATATCTCCAAATAACTTTACTGTTACTGTCTTTCCAATCCCCGTTTTCCCTGTTATTAAGATTTTTCTTGATATTGAATTTGGATTGGTAATCAATGTTAAAAAAAGTTGAGATAATAAAGATAACTCTTTCTCTCTGTGAGGTAATTCATTAGGTATAAAATTAATATCTAATTTACTTTCATCCTTAAAAATTGAAGGTTTTTTTAATAATTCTTCAATATAATTCATTATCATAAAATACAATCAATCAAAATTATATAAATTTAAGAAAACTGTCGCTTATAATCAAATACAGAGTAATAATTTTTCATAATAAAATTTAAATTATTTATTTATCACGAGTTCCACTTAATTAATTCTTGTGAATCAACCTGCCTTTCAAAAAAGTTCTTATTATCAAGAAATGGCAATATGAAGGTTTAGTGCATATTGTCGGTTCTGCCAATCAAAAAGTTAAATTATAACTTTCATAATTTTAAAATTAACCTCAAAAAACAACATATTAATTTAATTTCAATATCTAAAAGTAATTTCTGTTAAAATATTTTCTCTATTCTTCTTAATATTTTTAAAAATAAGAGATATAATTATAGTTATAATGATTAAAATTACTGAAAGGGAATATATACTTAATTGAGAATAAAACCCCCTATTCGAATTAACACTACTATTTATCTTTAAATTTAAAGATATGCTTTTATTTTCTAAAAAATCATTTCCATTAAAAATTATTTTAATTATCAAATCTTCACTTTTTTCTTCAGAATTAAAGGATTCTTGAGTGACATTTATAGAAAGGATTCCAATTTTATCTGTTTTGTATTCATTCATGAAGGTTAAATTGTTATTACAATAAATTTCCATAATTATATTGGTATTATTAAGAGGTTCAATGGTATTGTTAGAAAAATAATAAAAAAAGAGTTTTATCACTAGATTCTCCTTGCTGTTTAAGATCTCTTTAAATTCAATAACGTCTATGAACATTAAATTCTTCTCTAGTAAAATTTCATACATAAATTCTGTATTATTATAAATCTTGGAATTTAATATTTCAAAAATTAGTATATTTTGCCCTAATCTTAAATGACTTATAGATGAGATAAAAATCTCAAACATCCCTGTTTGGTTTGTAGTAAAATTTCTCTGAGATAATAAGGAATTATTTGAAATTATTTTGAATAAAATTTCTTGATTAATAATATTCGAGCTATTATCTGATGAGGAATCAAAAAACCTTACATTGAATGAATGATTTTCACCTAATCTCATATGATCTCTAAATCCAATTAATTCACAAGATGCTTCTCTTTTATTAATCGTAATTTCTATCGTTTCTAAAAATTCCCCTTGAGGAATTCCAATCTCCTCTTGATAATAATAATAATAAAATTTTATAAAGATTAAATTAGAATAATTTGTAAAATCTAAATTCAAGTTCTCAATAATGATTGTCCAATTATCTTCAAAAGTACCAATCTCATCATATTTTGAGGAATTCCAAAGGAAATTATCGAAATTATTAAAAATTTGAATTTGTACATATGCATATTCAATATCACTATTATAATCTAAATCCCAAGAGGCATTAATTTTAATATTTTCATTAATATAGTAAATAGCTTTATCAGTTTTCAGAAAAGTTAGATTACAATTAGAGGCTTTAGCAAAACTAGTGTCTATAAAAAGACCAATAGGAATTAATATTAAAATTATTAATAGTTTTATTTTCTTCACAAATTAAAATCCAATTAGAGATATAAAAAGACAAACATTTAGAAAAAATTTTATTTTAATGAATATTTTATATTAAAAAAAGAAAAATAATACTTAAGTGTGTATATGGGAAAAGTTAGAACAATTTTAATAAAAAATGTTTCAAAAGAATTAATAAACAAATATCCAAATGTATTTTCTACCGATTTTGAAGAAAATAAAAAATTATTAGATAAATATCTTGAAATAGATTCCAAACATTTAAGAAACAGAATCTCTGGATATATCGTAAAATTGTTAAAGTTTAGGAATAAAGAATAAATCGTTTAATCAAAATAATATTTTAATGTCTATAAAATTAATCAAAAATTATATGTGATAAAAATTCAAAATAACATTTCGAAAATGGCAGATCTTCTTAGATCTGGGCATAAAATGTTAAATATAGCATGTCCAATTTGTAATAATCCAATATTTCAAAGAAGAAATGGTAAAACTTTTTGCCCCACTTGCAATAGAGAAGTTTTAATCATAGATAGTAAATCCCATAAAATAAATTCAAAAACTAAAGCAATTATTGGCAAGAATATTATGCAACAAGAAGATACTGTTCGCGAACATAATGATGTATTATTTTTTTTAAAACAAGTAATTATAGAAAAAATCGATATCTTCTCTAAAAAATTAAAAAATGAGACTCAAATTGATATGATTGAAAGATATACAAAAATATTATTGAATTTTTATGATATTTTGAATAAATTTTCTAGTTTAGATATCTAATCTCTACTACTAGTTCTCGATTTACCTGTAATGAACAGCAACTTAAATCTTAATAATTGTTGATCTATTTCTGTGATTCACTATTTACATTAAGTTAGAATAGAAAATCCTTTAATATTAAATATTTAAATTGCTTCTGCCGGGATTCGAACCCGGGTCGTGAGGGTGAGAGCCTCACATGCCTGATCCTAATCCCCTTTTTCAAAAAGAGAAATAAGATTGACCGGACTACACTACAGAAGCATATAATAATATATTTTTATTCATATTTTTAGATCTTCTAATTGTAATAAAATCTAATTAATTAAAAAATTTAATGCAAATGGATCTTTTTGATATTGTATAACTATGATTTACTTGGAAATAAATCTATCTTTGTAGTTAACTATTTTATCTGCTATATATAGAAAGAATCCAAATAAGTATATATTGCAGTTTATCAAATTATCTAAAGTTATTTTGAATTAAATCTGCAGTTAAATCATTTGAAATGATGAAATATATTTTGATTAAGTCCTTTAATTTTGAAATCTTTAATATATATTTCTTAAAGTATTATCTTTTTTAGACATTTAATAGTTTTGAAATTTTATATAAAAGATAAGGATTATTAAATAAATTGAGGTTTCAATAAATTTACATAATGATCTCGAATAGAATATTCAGCAATTTTGGTAGCTTCTGATATCATTTTTTGTGTTAAAATTGATTTCTGTTTATTTTCTTTGGCTACTAATTTATCTGCCAAATAAATTACCGCACCAGTTAATATAAATGGATTTCTACCCCCACGTTTCCAATAGGATAATTGTTTCAATATTTCACGACATTTTATTGTTAATATAGTTTGATATTCTTTCTTTAACCATGTAACTCCCTTTTTAACCATTCTATTCTCTAAATCTTTGTGATTGATCACATCATTGATTAATCTAATAAGATAATCCTCGCTTCTATGAGGTGCAGAGTCAGTACTCAAATGTTTTTTATATTTTAGACCATCCCTCAGAATTAATCTTGGGTTGACTCTATGCCCGAAACTCTGAAAAGTTTCCGAAATTTCGTTTATAGTAATTGGAGCGTTTTGGTTTTCTTTTCTTGCAGCATAAAAAATGCAAAAAGCAATCAAAGAAATATTATTAATTACTTTTTCTTCTTGCTTTAAGATTTTCTTGTAATAGTAAGCAGCACTATTCCGAATATTTTTATTGAAATTTAGATATAGTGAAACTTTATTTAAAATATTAAAAACTCTATATTCTGTCTCATGGTTTTTAATCCTTAAAAATTGAGAATAATTCTTTTTTAACCTTCTATATAATTTTTGTTCATTTGGAGGTAAAAGTTTACCTGATTTATCCTTTAAATATTTAGAATTTTCATAGTCTATAAATGACCCTAACCCACCAATGAAATCTGTTCGTTCTCCTAAAGCTACGTATTGTTTGCTTAAATTATTTAGTTTCTTTATGTCATCAAATATGTAAGAAGACTCTCTAAAAAATCTATTAACTACTAACCCACACTCATTGCAAATTTGTTCAAAGCTATTAATGACTATATCTCCACCACATTCTGGACATTCTTTATAATTAATAAATTGATCTTTTAATTCATTCATTTTAAGGCTGAAAGATCATATTTTTAATGTAACAAATTTAAAAGCAATTTAACTTAATTTTTTGAAACCATTATTATTTCAATTGAAATTGCTTTACTTTACAGAGTAAAATAATACTATAGAGGGAGAGGGAGAGATGATAAGAAATAAAAAATGGGTAATTTATAATATTCTATTTAGAGATATAGTAATTAAAAAGAAATATTGCTATTTTTGATAAATATACTATAAGAAATAAATAAGATTACTTTGCTTCAAACGAATATTGAAGAAATAAAGAATTTCCCTAAAGAAAATTTTGCTTATTTGAATGAAATTCTAAATTGTTTAAAAACAGAATTTAAAGGGGAAGAGAGAAATTATGTATTCTGACATTATTAATTTAATTTTAAGAAAAGGAGAAACCGAGGAAAAATTTAATCAAATATTATTATGGTGTAATTATAAGATGAGGTTGGGTGAGATTACTGTAAAAAATTAGAGTTTCTTGTTTTTGGTGTTAAAACTACTCTTAAAACACGAAGATTGGATTTAAACAAAAAATTAAAATATCAAAAAGGAATTATAAATACTTAAATTATTATAATACTAAATAATATAATTTAATATAAATTTAAAGAACGTTTCATAAATTACATAATTTTCTTGACTATTATTCAATGAACGGTTAAATTCCTTTAAATTTAAATTTCTAAAGGAGATTTTCAATGGTTCGATTTACAGCAGATCATAAAGTATATATAAAGATACTCTATTGGGGAATGGCTGGTTCAGGTAAGACAACAATTGTAGATACGCTTTACAGATTAACAAAAGAAGATGAAAAAGATATTGAACCTACGGGGAATTTAACTAAAATTTCTATGGCAAGTGGATCCACACTTTATTTTGATAGAGGGATTTTTCAATCTACAAAACAGAAAAGCAGAGGAAAAGTATTTTATCACGTATATACTGTAGCAGGTCAAAGAAGATTTTCCCCATTAAGAAAAAAGATATTTAAAGGTACAGATGGTGTTATATTTACTATTGATTCGCAAACCCACTTTTTCGAAGATAATATAGAATCATTGAAAGAGTTAAAAAATGTAACAAGAGGTAAATTAATTAAAGAAATTCCTCTTATAATCATGTTAAATAAACAAGATCTTAAAGAAGTGATTGGAGAAGAAGATTTTAAGCAAGTATTAAAAGATGAAAAACTCTGGTATGAACCTGATCATGAGCTGTATATTTGGAATCCAATCATATATAAAACATGTGCGTTATATGACCAAAGGAAAAATATTTATCGTAGTTTTTCCGAATGTGCTAGAAGAACAGGATTATATCAAATATATGGAGATGGAGAGGCTCCAATAGGCAATAATTTTAAGGATTTTCAAGATATATAGATTTATTATACCAGATTGAAAATTACCATTGATACTCTTTTTTGAAAAAAATTTAAAATTTAAAAAATTAGAAAAATTGAATTAAGGTTATAAAAATTCGATGATAGAAACTAGAAAAGGATGATCTACAACTAGTAGGAATGATAAGTTATAGTTACTTTGAGGATTATACAAACCTTAATCTATTTATCCTAATCGAATAATAATTTATAAAAACATTTATTCATTTTTATTTAATAACTGAAAACAACTACAATTAAATGGAAATGGGATTGTATAATAATATTAAGGATAATTTACCAATACAATTTTCAATATTTCAATTAATGAGCGTTTTGGGAATTGATGCCTCGCAAGTACGTAAGGTTAGAAATTTATTAAAACAATTTCATAAGCAAGGGTACATAAAAAGAATATCTAAAAATATGTATCAAAAAATTATAGATTAATAAGACTGGAAATCAGTTAATAATTCTTATATTTAAATTTAGTTGAGGGAAAATAAATTTAATTAATTGGTAAAACGAATCTATTACTCCTTCTCCATTAATTGCTATTGTTTTTTTAAGTGATAGATTTTTAAATCGATCATAATTAATATGAGAAACAAAATCAAGTTCCTTTAATTTTTTTATAGTATCTAAATCGTATTTATTTAAAGCAATTACTATAGGGATATTATATATTTCTTCTCCAAACAGAGTCTTTAATTCGTTCCAAGAGCATAAATTATGTTCTAAATATTCCATTTGGGAGTCAACTACAAATATTATACCATCTACTCCATTTAAAGTAGCTGGACGAGTACTCGCATAAAAA
Organism: Candidatus Hodarchaeota archaeon; assembly: GCA_048886305.1. Lineage (GTDB taxonomy): Archaea > Asgardarchaeota > Lokiarchaeia > Sigyniarchaeales > SOKP01 > Loki-b32. The sequence goes on along the minus strand of JBHLKV010000023.1, from coordinate 2,707 downwards.
TCTTGACCTGTGGCAGAAAATATTAACAATTTCAATCCCCATTCAGTTCCCTTGAAGTGTAAAACACCAAAATCAAAAAATAAGGTTCTCCCTACAGAATTATCAATAGAATCTAACATTTCTGCTTTATTAAAATAAGAAAAGAGATGTTTAATTGATGTTGTCTTTCCTGACATAGCCGGACCATAATATACTATTTTAACCTGTAAAGTTTTATTTTCAAAATCATATATCACACTTAATTCAACCCCATAATGAGACTATTTTATCTCCCATAAATGCTTTTTTACCATTCTCTACTAATACAGAAAAATTTTCCCTCCATTCTTTCGTAATAAATGATAATACTCGGCTTATAGGTGCTTCTTCGTAATCAATTGTTTCTAGAAGTGTTTTACTTCCTATATTTGTATTAATCTCAACATTATTTAATAATGATAATCTTGATAATATGAAGAAAGCTCTTTTTGAGCCCGAATAAAAATTTTGAATTTCCCCCTTAACGATATTTTTTTTCAATTCATTTTTTTCTACTTCAAAATCTAATAAAGTCTTTATAAGTTCTTTATCAAGATGATTCACTTGAATTTTCTCAGACAAGACTCTCTTCATTTTAGCAATAGATTTTTCGGTATCTTGAGATATTTTTCTGAAAATATTGTGTTCTAATGTTAAATCAATTAATTTAGGATCGAGACCTTCTACTTCAATTGAAATATCATTAGCTGAGATAATTATAAATAAGACCTTATTTGCTTTTTTTTTAAGTAAGTTTTTTAAATAATTAAAATGATCTTTTTGGCCAGGAAGCTCCATTCCAATAAGCCAAGAATTAATATCTTCAATTTGACTTAATGCTTTTCTAGCTACATTACAAGGACATCTGATATGACTTCTTTGAGAATTAAAATCGATATTTTCGTTTAAAATTAAATTATTGTATTCACTGTTAGAAATGAAGTCTGTATAAAAGACATATTCTTTTCTAAAATGTATAAGGTCAGATAAATCGATTAGAAATTGATCAACCTGTTCTGAATCTTCTCCTAACACAATGATTGGAATTCTATCAAGTAGGCAATATAAAATTAAGGAATTATAATTTTTTTTAAGTTTATCTAAAAATTCAAAAAAATTCATGCTTCCACCAACATTATTTAATTATTAATTCTCCCAATAATCTTTTAATGTCGAAAGTTCTGTGATCTTGAATTTCAGATGCTTGTTTAATAAGTGCATTAATCTTTTTTGAGAATTGTGGAAGTATTAACCTTATAAGCCCTAATTTTTGACGTACTTTTCCAATTTCAGTACTAAATATCGCTTTTCCTAACCCATTAATAAACTGAAACGTATTTTCACAATCGAGCAAAATATTATCGGCTTGCATTTTTTTTAATAACCATGCACATCTGTTAGCTGTTTGAAAGAGCGAATAGCTCATTGCAGAAATGTTATCTAATTTATCTTTATTAATATCAAATTTTTTTAATAATTTAGAAGCAATAAAACCACCTTCAATCGTAATAAAGGCATATTTTAAATCTGGAATAGTTAATGAAAAATTATTCAAAGTTTTTCTTAGTTCAATTGATATATTTTCTGAAAAACTTAAAGAAAAAGATGATACTCTCATATTAAATTCTTCATTTTCTTTAACATTGAATCCTTCGATTATATTTTGAATTTTCTGATTTGTAAACTGAATTAAAGGTGGTTTAAATGATTCTCCAGAAGTTATTAAGGTTGTCTTAATTTTTTTCAAACATTCACTTGTTTGTAAAAATATACCACCTAAATTAACATTAGGTTGAGCTGTAATTGCTATAAAATATTCATGATTATTATCGAAAATACCTTGCTGTTCTAAAATTCTATTTAAAGAATGGTGCAAAGGACTATTTAATGGCGCGATTAAAATTTTCGCTTTTTTACCCTCAATTAAGATATATTTTAAATCATTTGGATGTAGATGTATTCCAACATTAAAAATTGCACTGGTTGCAGAACTAACATTAAAAATTTCATCTTTAGAGAACCAAACACCAGTAGATTGAATTGGATTACCATCTCTCTGAGTCAATACTGCATTTTCTACTCCTTTTAATTGTTTAATTTGGTCTAAATGGATTCCTATTTTTTCTTTTAAGTGCATTTTAAATTCCAAGTACAATTTTTTGAAATGATATATTTTTATTTTAAAAGAGATTTTTAAAGTACGAAAATTTATTAAGAACAACTATATTTTCCTCGGAAAAACAAAAAAAATTTAAATATAGTGTTCTTATATTATTTTATAGCAAATCGCATCTTTTCCGGTGTAAGCTTGGATTACGGTAGATCTCCGTTAAATGAAGAGTTAAATCACTGATGCGATATAAAAAATGTAGTTATAATTTTAACAATTATAACTGAAGAAAGTATTATTAAGAACCCCCAAGAGACGTCAAATTCCGGGAGTAAAAAATAAATTAACTCCTTGCGATAAGCTTCTATTTAAGTTAATTCCGGTTGATCCTGCCGGACCTGACTGCTATTTGGGTGAGAATAAGCCATGCGAGTCGAATGGGATACCTAAATTTCCCATGGCGAACTGCTCAGTAACACATGATCAACTTACCCTATAGAGAAAAATAACCTCGGGAAACTGAGGATAATGTTTCATAGTTGAATAGGCTTGGAAAAGTTTTTCAATAAAAGGGATAAA
>JBHLKV010000022.1:0-23993 GCA_048886305.1 Candidatus Hodarchaeota archaeon | reverse complement strand
CAAAGTAATGCTCGCACATCTTACCGAGAAATTCAAAATCAATTAAAAATTTCAATTGGAACAATCCATAATCGAATCTCTAAACTTAAAGATAATCAAATTATCGAAGGTTATACCTTAAAACTCAACAATGAAAAATTGGGTTATAAACTAACCTTTTTAATTCGTATTCATATTGATGGTAAGCATACAGAAGATATTCTCAATGAGATAGCTGAGATCCCTGAAGTTTGTTCAGTTTTCCATACTACAGGGGAACAATCAGCTGCATTGATATGTAGATTTAAAGAATCTGAGGATGTTCATAAATTTATTAGAGAGTTGAACAAAAAAGAATATGTCACTCGAACTAATTCAAATATGATCCTTAAGGAGTATAAAAATACTTCTTTTGTAGAAATTTAATTCTTCAAAGTATCTCTAGCTTCTATTTTCTTTACCTACTTGTTATTGAATTGAAATAACAAAGTTTTTTAATTTTATGACATAGAGATCTTTATAAATAAATAAAATTAAAAACCTAATTATTATCAATTAGTAAACGTAAAGTGAAAATAAATGTCATTCGGAAATGTACCAATAATAATTCTTAAAGAAGGTACCGAAGAAGTTCGAGAGAATGAAGCAAGAAAACAAAATATTAATGCAATGGTGGCTATAGCAGAAACAGTTCGTTCAACACTCGGCCCAAAGGGTATGTCTAAAATGCTGGTAGATTCGTTAGGCGACGTGACTATTACGAATGATGGGGCAGAAATCCTTAAAAACCTGGACATTGAAAATATTTCAGCGAATATGATGGTAAATGTGGCAAAATCTATTGATGATGACATCGGAGATGGAACAACTTCCGTAGTTATTTTTTCAGCTTCTTTATTAGGAAATGCCTTAGAATTAATTGAGCAAGATATCCATCCTAAACCTATTACTCATGGTTATAAATTAGCAGCAGATAAAGCACTTCAAATCTTAAACGAAATTGCATTTAAAATCTCTAAAGATGATGATCAAATCCTCAAAAATGCAGCTAAAACTGCAATGAACGCAAAAGATATTGCTCCACTAAAGGATTTTTTCTCAGAATTGGCTTTAAAAGCAGTGAAACATATAGAAGATGGGGATGGAAATACATTTACAAAAGTAGGAGATATTAAAATTGTTAAAGCTGCTGGAAAAGCACTAAGTGATTCAGAATTGATAAATGGGGTATATATTCAAAAAGAGAAAGTCCATCCGGGGATGCCAGAAACATTAAAAAATGCAAAAATCGCCGTTATAAGAAGGAAATTAGATGTTAAAAAAACTGAATTTGATGCTCAGATCAGAATCTCGAGTCCTTCCGAGATTCAAAAATTCCTAGACCAAGAAGATCAAATCCTACAAAATTACATGAAAAATTTTAAAGATCTTGGAGTTAACATGGTAGTAAATAATAGTGATATTTCTGATAAATTTGGTGCATATTTAGCAAAGGATGGAATTGCAGCTATTAAAAATGTTGGTGAAAGCGATTATAAATCTATTCTAAAAGCTATTGGTGCCAAGCTTGTAGATGATTTAACTACCTTAACTGAAGATGATTTAGGATTTGCTGAAAAAATCCACTTTGAAAAAGTTGGAGATGACGATTATACGTTGTTTTCTGGGTGTAAAAATCCAAAATCAGTGTCAATTTTACTAAAAGGTGGTCTTGAAAAAATATTAAATACAGCAGAAGTCTCTCTACATGATGTACTATCTGTCATCGCTAAAATTATGGATACACAAACAGTTGTAGCAGGAGGAGGGGCTGTCTATATAGAATTAGCCAAAAGACTGAGAGCATATGCTAATGAGATTGGTGGAAAAGAACAACTTGCTGTTTCTGCTTTTGCTCTAGCACTCGAAGAAATTCCTAAAACTCTAATAAAAAACGCTGGCTTAGAGGAAATAGAAAAAATGACTGAACTACGAGCAGCACATAAAACTGATGAACATAAATGGATCGGGATTGATACCATTACTAATTCGATTGGAGATAATTTTCAAAAAGGAATAGTTGAACCTGCTGCTTTGATTAATCATATAATTAAATCTGGAAGCGAACTCGCAAATTTGATACTTCGAATAGATCGTATTATCAGTTCTAAAGGTTCCAAGCCAGGAGAAATGTAAAATAATTATCTTTTTTTCATTTTTTTCTTATTTTTTTTAAAATTCTTGAAATGCATAAAGATAAAATTAAAAGAGTTGAAATGATTTTCTTATAACACCTTTATTAAATGAATTGGGTATCTAAGAAATTTAAAAGAACTTTATTGCCATGGAAGTAATTGATCAACCTAACCTCGAAAAACTAAATGCTCTCAATAATGAAAATGTTTTAAGAATAGTACAGGAGTTTGTTAATTTATGTAAACCAAGCAAAGTCACAGTTATAACTGATAATAAAGAAGATATAGACTATGTAAGAAGAAGAGCCATTGAAGTAAAAGAGGAAGAAAATTTAACTCTTGAAGGGCATACGATCCATTATGATGGCTTCTTAACAATGTTTAATCACGATCAAGCAAGGGACAAGGAAAATACTCAAATTTTAGTATCTAAGAAAGAAAAGGATTCTTATCCTTGGATAAATACAATGGAACGAGAAAAAGGTTTAAATGAAATTTTAGATATTATGGATGGATGCATGAAAGGTCATGAGTGTGTGATCAGATTTTTTTGCTTAGGACCAAAAAATTCCAAATTTTCTATCCTTGCACTTCAATTAACAGATTCTTTTTATGTTGCCCATTCCGAGGATCTTCTTTACAGAGCAGGTTATGAGGAATTTAGAAGATTAAATGGCTCTGATGATTTCTTTTATTTTATCCATTCTTCTGGACAATTAATTGGAGACCCTCCTGTTACCAAAGATCTCGAGAAACGCAGGATTTATGTAGATTTACAAGAAGCTAGAGTTCTTTCAGTTAATAATCAATATGCTGGAAATTCATTAGGATTAAAAAAACTTGCACTTAGGTTAGCTATCCATAAAGCTAACAATGAGGATTGGTTGGCAGAACATTACTTTATTATGGGTGTAGTTCCTAAAGGAAAAAGCCGGGTATCGTATTTTTGTGGTGCTTTTCCTAGCGCTTGTGGTAAAACAAGTACTGCAATGCTCCCAGGACAAACGATTGTAGGAGATGATATTGCCTATCTTCGAGTTTGGGATGACGGTTATGCTCATGCTGCTAATATCGAACGAGGGATTTTTGGAATTATTAAGGATGTAAATGCTAAAGATGATCCTGTCATTTTTGATGCTCTTACAACTCCTCGAGAAACTATTTTTTCTAATGTATTGAACTTTAATGGTACACCATATTGGATTGGAGATGGAAGGCAAATCCCTCCAGATGGTTTCAACTACTCAGGAAAATGGTACAAAGATAAAAAAGATGAAAATGGAATAAAACTTCCTCATGCTCATCCTAATGCGAGATATACGATAAGGATTGAAGAATTGAGCAATGCTGATCCTAATTTACATAATCAAGAGGGAGTACCGGTTCACGGAATTTTTTATGGTGGTCGAGACAGTGATACCATGCCTCCAATTTTAGAAAGTTTTAATTGGGAGCATGGGATCTTTCTAGGGGCGTCAATCGAATCAGAAACCACTTCAGCAACATTAGGAGCGGAAGGTGTCAGAATGCAACAACCTATGGCCAATTTGGATTTCCTGGTTGTGAAAATGGGGCAATATCTTAGGAATCATTTAGATTTTGGTAAAAAACTTAAATATCCTCCACGGGTTTTTGCTACGAATTATTTTCTCAAAAATAAGGATGGAAAATATCTAAATGGAATTTTAGATAAATTATGTTGGATAATATGGGCTGAAGGAAGAACCAATGGAGAATATGATGGAATAAGTACTCCAATTGGGTTAATTCCTCATTATAATGACTTGAAAGAAATTTTTCAAATGTATTTGAGTAAAAATTATTCTAAAAGCGATTACATCAATCAATTTTCAATTAGAATTAAAAATGTACTTAAAAAATTAGATAGAATTGAGGAGATGTACAAGAAAGAAGAAAAAATCCCAGATTTCTTTTGGAATATTTTAAAAATGCAAAGATCTGAACTAACAATCTTAAGGGATAAATTTAATAAAGATATAATTTCTCCCCTTGAATTGTAGAAATTACATTAGAAGCCTTAATCCTTTTTTAACCTTATACGTCTTATTTAACCTATCAATATCAATAAAACGCTTTATCTCAAGGTTATTCAAAAAATCTCTCATTTCAAACTTATCTTTGTTTAATTCTTTTGCTAATCCTTCTATATCATTTTCATAAATTTGAAGAGTTTGAAGGAGAGAGGAATAATTATCAAAAACCTGATTTACAATATATTTTAACGATTCTGCCACATTTTCTCCAGTTTTGGTACTAGCGGGAAAAATTTTTGCATTTTGCGGTAAGTAATTTTGTGCTCGAACAATCTCGGCAGTTCGAGCATCTTCAATATCTTGTTTATTAGCTAAGTAGATTATAGGTGTATCAGCGGGGATAACTTTTCTAATAGCATTTAAAATAACAATTGCATCCTCATCTTTCTCTGGATGAGCCGCGTCAAAAATAAAAATAACGCCATCTGTACCTTTAACAACTACATCTCTCATAACATTGAATCTTAACAATCCTGGAGTTCCAAATAAAAAGATATCAAAACCGTTTAACTTAATACTACCCAAATCCATTCCTACAGTGTAATATCTGTCATCTATGCCTTTAGCTTCAACATTCAGTGCATTCTCGTCTAAATGCCTAATGAAACTAGATTTTCCGCAACTAAGAGGACCAGAGACCACAATTTTTATTATGTATCACCAAAACCTAATATCTGCTTTTTATTAAGAATCGTATTATTTTAAGTAATGTAATATATGTATTATATACTTTTTATTAGTAGTTTGTTAATATCTAACAATCTAATAAATTCGACAAATTTAAATGTTCGATTTTTTTTGGAATGAAGTAAATTTTGATGATACATATCCTTGATTGGATTTTGTTAAGTTTATTGATCATTTACAACTTTATCAATTTTTTATTATGACAGAAAAATTATTTTTTAATACTAATGAAATTTAACACTAAAATCGCTATTATTCAGCAATTTACATCATTTTCAGATATTTGAGTAACTTTTTATGACTTTTTTCAATAATATTTTTCATTTTTTTGTCAGGAACGGAAAGTTTTATATAGATTTTTGTCAATTAATGATCATCAAAATTCAGTTTAACTTATTTAAATTAATAAAAATTTTCAAAAACAATCATAAATTTTGAATAAACATCTGAAATTGCTAAAATTTAAATAAAAAATTACCAAATTAGGAAAAACTATGGTGAAAAATAATTTAAGTTCGATAATGGTTATTGGTGGAGGTATTAGTGGAATTGAAGCTAGCCTTACATTAGCGGAACAAGGATATAAAGTAATTCTAGTTGAAAAAACATCCTCAGTAGGGGGAAGAATGGCACAGCTCGATAAAACTTTTCCTACATTAGATTGCTCAATATGTATTTTAGCCCCTAAAATGGTTGAGGTTTCTCGACATCCTAACGTTGAGTTATTAGCATATTCTGAAGTAAAAGATGTGTCAGGAGAAGCAGGAGATTTTACAATAAAAATATTGAAAAAAGCAAGGTATGTAGATTGGGAAAAATGTACTGGGTGTGGAGCTTGCTCTGAAAAGTGCCCTATGAAAAAAATACCGTCGGAGTTCGAGGAGGGACTAGGCAACAGAACTGCTATATACATTCCATTTCCACAAGCTGTTCCAAGAAAAGCTATTATTGATGCTGAAAAATGTCTTTATCTCACTAAAGAAGCTTGTCAACTTTGTGAGAAAGAATGTGAAGCAGGAGCAATTAATTGGGATGACAAAGATGAGGTCCTAGAATATAATGTTGCTTCGATTATTGTGGCTACAGGTTATGATCAATTAGATCCATCAGTTTTAGATAGGTATCACTATGGAGAATATCCCAATGTTATTACAGCTATGCAATATGAGAGGCTATTAAGTGCTTCAGGTCCTACGGGAGGAGAGCTCTTAAGACCTTCAGACAATGAACATGCTCTTAAAATTGCATTTATAAGTTGCGTGGGATCTCGTAATGAAGATCTTTGTGCCTATTGTTCTAAATTTTGTTGTATGTATCAAACGAAGGAAGGTGTAGTTACAAGAGAGCATGCTCCTGATACAAATGTTACTATATTCTTTAATGATATAAGAGTAATAGGAAAGAATCAAGAAGAATTTATTGAGAGGGCTAAAGAAGAGTACAATCTAGTTTACTATAGAGGTATTCCAGGAGACATCCGAGAAAATCCAGAAAATCATAATCTTTACGTTAAACATGCAAACCTTGATACTGGTGAAGTTGAGATAAGTGAATTTGATCTTGTAGTGCTTGCAAATGCGGTGACCCCTCGAAAAGATGCTGAGAAATTAGCAAATATCTTAGGGATTGAGCAAAATGAGTTTGGATTCTTTAAAACTAAAGACTCTACAGAAGATCTACGTTCCACACGTGAAGGAATATATGTTTCTGGCTCATGTCAATCACCTGATGATATAGCTAATTCTGTGGCAAAAGCGGGAGGTTCAGCAACACTTGCTGCCACCTACGCCATCCCAATGAACAAAGAGGAGCAAGAAATTGAATTACCACAATTGAAAGATGTCAGACCAGAGGAAGATCCCAGAATAGGTGTGTTTATTTGTAGATGTGGTATTAATATTGCTGGCTACATGGATGTACCAGCCCTAGTAGATTATGTTAAAACTCTTCCAAACGTTGTATACTCTATGGAAAATAAGTATAGTTGTTCACAATTAACTCAAGATATTATTAAAGAAAAAATTGAAGAACTTGATTTAAATAGAGTCGTCGTTGCTGCATGCACTCCTAGAACTCACGAACCTTTATTCCAAAAAACTATAAGAGAAGCAGGATTAAATGAATATCTCTTTAATTTCGTAAGTATCCGAGAATTAGATTCATGGGTCCATATGAATGATAATCCAAAAGCAACTGATAAGGCAAAAGATTTAATTAGAATGGGTATAGCTCGAGTTAGAAAGCAAAAATCTGAATTTAAAATCAGAGGCGATGTTGTTCCTGAAGCCTTGATTATAGGAGGTGGAATTTCTGGAATGAGTGCGGCTATGGAAATAGCCCGAAAAGGATTTAAAGTTCATCTTGTGGAAAAATCTAACGAATTGGGTGGTCAATTAAATCAAATTTATAAGATTAATTTTGATAGGATTGATTCAAAGCAATTTTTAGAAGAAAAAATAAGGGAATATAATGAGTTGAAAAATATTACAACCTATTTACAATCCGAAGTAGTGGATGTTAAGGGATCAATTGGAGATTTTAAAATTCAAATTAAAAATAATGGAGAAAATAAAGAGATTAACTTGAATGTTGGAGTCATCATTACTGCTACAGGTGCCTATGAGTATAAACCTGAAGGGTGGTATCATTATGGAGAAAATGAAAATGTAATAACTCAACTGGAACTGTCTGAAAAACTTCGGAATAAGGAGTTAAAAGATGGTGAAACTCTTGTTTTTATTCATTGTGTAGGGTCAAGACAACCAGAAGGAGGTAATGGATTTACCTATTGCTCTTTAATTTGTTGTTCTGAATCTATTAGACATGCATTATATGTAAAAGAAAACTATCCGAATTCTAATATCTATGTCTTGTATCGAGACATCAGGGTAGGAACTGATGAGGAACCATATTATTGGCAAGCACGCGAAAGTATCAACTATATTAGATTTAATGAATATCCAACAGTAGAAATTATTAATGGCAAGCTTAAGGTTAATGTAAATGATATTCTAACTCAAATTGAACTCACTATAATTGCAGATAAAGTTGTTCTATCTACACCTTTAGTACCATATGACACTAAACGACTTGGTGAATTAATCAAGTGTGCCAGAGATCAAAACGGCTATTTCTTAGAAGCCCATATTAAATTAAGACCCGTTGATTTCGCTACCGATGGAATTTATCTTGCAGGGACTTGTCATGGTCCGAAGGGAATTGCTGACTCAATTTCTCAAGGAAGAGGAGCTGCAGCTCATGCCTTAATACCACTCATCTCAGGTGAGGTTGAGAATGAACCTTTAGTATCTGCAGTGGATCCAGCATTGTGTATAGCTTGTCAAAAATGTGAGGAAGTATGTAATTTTGGAGCAATTGGAGTAAATTTTGATCTTGATATATTGGTATCTCAATCAAATCCTTTATTATGTAAAGGATGTGGAGATTGTTCGGCAGCGTGTCCTGCAGGAGCAATTACAATGAGTCATTTTGCAGATGATCAAATCTATCCTATGATTTCAGAGGCACTCAAAGGGGAATTTATTGATAAAAGACCTAGAATTGTTGCCTTTTTATGTAACTGGTGTAGTTATGCTGGAGCTGATACGTGCGGCGTAAGCCGATTCCAATATCCCACCAATATCAGACCTATTAGGGTTATGTGTACGGGAAGAATTCCAAAAAGCTTTATTTTGCAAGCATTTTTGGAAGGTGCGGATGGAGTATTTGTTGGAGGCTGTCATATTGGAGATTGCCATTATTTAGAAGGTAATTATGACATGTTGAGGCGATATAATGAAATACATGAGATTTTAGAGAAAGTTGGAATTAATCCTGACCGCTATCGTCTTGAATGGGTTTCTGCAAGCGAAGGAAAGCGATTTTCTGAAGTTGTCACTGAATTTGTAAATAAAATAAAAAAATTAGGATCTTTACCTAAAAGAGGAGATAGAATTGAACCAAAAAAAGAAAAAGCTAAGGAGGGAGTCTAAAAATGACTGAAATGATTAAAAAAAATGCCAGTGATTTAGATAGAGATTTTCGTTATGAAATTAGTGAAAAAGTAGGTGCTAAATCCTTATTAAAATGCATACAATGTGGAGTGTGCAGTTCTGGTTGCACAGTAACAGAATATGTAGACATGCAACCTCATAGAGTTGTGGCTTCATGTCTCTTAGGTTTAAGGAAGGAAGTATTATCAAGTCAAGCAATCTGGACATGTTCATTATGCCATAGATGTACTGAAAGATGCCCAAAAAATGTAGATTATTCCTTTATTTTGGCTCTTTTGCGAAATATGGCAGTTAAGGAGGGTACAATTCCTAAAGAATATTCTGGTACGGTTGAGGTTATATATGACAACGGTTTTGTTGTTCCTTACACAGGAGGATTAAAAGATAACATAGATAGAAGGAGAAACAAAATGGGCTTACCAGAAATTGTTCCACCAAATCTAGACGAAATTAGATTTATTATAAGAGAAACGGGATTAGGAAATCTCGTGAAAGAAAAGGAGGATGAGTGATAATGGAGTTTGCAATGTTTTTAGGATGTACAATACCTTTGAAGCTTCCGCATTTCGAGAAAGCCTTTCGACAAGTTGCTGATATCTTAAATGTGAAGTTAAAGGAGATGGAAGGTGTAAGTTGCTGTCCAGAACCAGTGGCAATGCAATCGTTAAATATTGACACGTGGATGGCTCTTGGAGCTAGAAACTTGTCAATTGCTGAGAAAATGGGATTAGATATTATGACTATCTGTTCTGGTTGTTATGAAACTCTCAAAACTGTTAGCGTCCTATTGGAAGAAGATAAAAAATATTTAGATAAAATAAATGGAATTTTAAAGAAAATCAATTATCATTATACGGGAAAGACTAAAGTGTATCATTTTGTTGAATTATTTACTGAACCAGAATGGCTTGATAAAATAAAAAGCTTAGTCGTTAAACCCTTAGATGATTTAAACCTCGCTGTACACTATGGCTGCCACTTAGTTAGACCAAGTAAAATAATGAGATTCGACCATCCTGAAAGACCTGAAAAAATTGATATAATCCTTGAAACTCTTGGTGCAAAAACAATTGATTTTGCTAATAAACTTGAGTGTTGTGGCTATTGTGCTCGATTACAAGATGAGATAGGTGAAAAACTAGTTGAAGATAAAATGACAGAATTATGTGAACTTGAAGAAAATGTTGATGCTTTAATTGCAGTATGTCCCGCATGCGTAACGCAATATGATAGAAAGGAGAAAATAGTTTCACGTAGGACAGGTAAAGACTTGAATATTCCAGTTCTTTATTTACCAGAAATGATGGCAATTGCCTTAGGTATAGAATTGGAAGATCTCAATCTGAAAAATAGAAGTGTGAAACCAACTAAGTTAATTGAAAAATTAACAACCTAAATATTGATTTTTTGAATTTTTAAGGTTAAAAAAAAGAATTTAAGAAAAGAAAAATGGAAAAAAATGGGTGTGTTGTAAGATGATAATTACACAACTAAAAGATATAAATGAAATATATGAACTGATAAAACCATACAACAAAATTTTAATAGCAGGATGCGATGGATGCTGTCAACCTCCACGTTCTATTAATGAAGCTAAGGTTTTAGGTCAACTTTTAGAATTAAAGGCACGAACTGAAGGTAAAGATTTAAAATGGAAAGCCATAACAGTGCTTAGACAATGCGATGATAGAATTGCAGCTACAACAGTAAGACCCTTTGTAGAAGAATATGAAGCTATTCTTTCATTGGCATGCGGTCTTGGAGTTGTAATGATGAATAAAATCCTTACTAGTATTCTTACTTTTCCAGCTCAAAACAGTCACTTTGGAGGTGCTCAGTACAATAGTGAAAATAATTTCATTGAAATGTGTGAAACTTGTGGAGATTGTATAATTGGAGAGACAGGTGGTGTATGTCCTCGTGCAGGATGTGCAAAACATTTAAGTAATGGACCATGTGGTGGCATGGTCGATGGTATGTGTGAAGTGGGAGGCTATACAATACCTTGTGCGTGGGTAAAAATGTGGGAAAGGTTGAAAGAATTCAATAGACTTGATTTATTTAAAAAATACAGAGGTCCAAGAGATTTTCGATTATCAACAAGTCCTAGCTATATGGAAATTTATAAGGAATATACTAATGAAGAAGAAGAAAAACAGGAGGGGAAAAAATAAATGTCAAAAAGGCCAGCATATAGTCTTTTATGTAAAGCTATTGAAGAAGGAAAATTTGTATTTACTGGTGAATTGGAACCTAAAAAGATATTGGATTTAAGTGAAATCTTACATTCTGCTGAAGAAATGAAAAAGACTGGCAAGATAGTTGCTGCAAATGTAACAGATGGACCCCAAGGCGATGCTTATATGTCATCGTTAGTACCAAGCTATTTGGTTCAAGAAAAAGTAGGTATGGAAGCCGTATGGCAAGTAACTGTTCGGGATCGTAATCGAGTTGCACTTTTTGGAGACGTAATAGCTGGAGCAGTCTTAGGATTAAAAAATATTCTAACCCTCACTGGAGACCACACAGCATTAGGAGATCATAAACGAGCCCGACCAGTGTATGATATAGATAGTACACAGTTTGCAGAGATGCTATCTATGATGATAGATGAAGGAACCGATTATGAAGGAAATGAACTTGAGGGAGGCAAAATAAAAATGAATTTTGGATGTGTTGCAAATCCCAATAGTAATCCCAGAGAACCAGAGATTCTCAAGGTTGGGCGTAAAGTGGAACAAGGTATTGATTTTATCCAAACCCAAACTGCATTTGAAGTTGATCAGGCAAAGGAATTCCTTAAGGACCTAGAGCAGTTCAATGTGCCTGTATTACTTGGTATTTTCCCTTTAAAATCACATGGGATAGCATGGTATTTTGATAAATTTATACCTGGAGTAAGCGTTCCAAAAGATCTACTTAAATCTCTTAAAACAGCAGAGAAAGAAAATAAGGGAAACAAGCCTGCTAAATATGCTGCAATCGATAAAATAAATATTGAATACTTTGAGCCATTTATTAAAGAAATCAAGAAAACTACTAAAGCGGCAGGAATTCATTGTATGGCAGTTGAATACGAAAGGTTATTTGGGCCACTATTAAAAGATTTCTAAGAAGTAGTTAAAAAAATTAATAAAAAAATTTTTTTATTTAAAAATTAAAGAATTTGAATAATTAAGAAGAAGGATTGGTATGAAAAATTTGGATGAGACAAATAAAAGAATTTTAGAAATGCTCATTGAAGATTCAAGAAGACCTTATCATGAAATTGCACAAGAGGTTGGACTTTCTGAATCAACTGTAAGAAAACGGGTTATTAAGTTACAGGAAGAAGGAGTAATAGAGAAATTTACCATTAAAATATGTCGTGAAGAAGAACGATGTATTTATGCATTTATTACGTTAATCCCAAGGAACCAATCTGAGTTAAAACAATTATTGAGAGAAACACAAATTTTACCACAATGCGAAGAAGTCTACTTCTTAGCGGGAGAATGTGGTATCTTAGTAAAAGTAAATGTGCCAGAAATTAATGAACTCGACGCATTAATCGAGACTTTTAGAGGAAGAACCGATGTGAGAAGTGTTGAAAGGGTATGTGTTGTTTTAAAGCCTATAAAAACTGCAACGAAAAATAACAGTGTCAGTTTATAATTATTAGAAAAAATCTTTATTACTGTTTTCTTTTTGGAATGAACATTCCTGTTCGTTTTTTATAATCAATATAGTCTTGTCCATATCTGAGCTCCAGATCTTTTTCTTCAAAAACACAAAAATAATAAAATATTGGTATCGCAATTAGAGAATAAAAAGCAAGAAATGGTGAATTTAATAAGAATGGTATTATCCACCATAACCAAACCTCTCCTAAAGCTTGTGGATGTCTTATTTTTTCATAAATCCCACCATATAAAGTTTGTTCTTTGGATGGTCTCATAGTTTCTTTTCCTGCATCTCTTACTCCTTTAATCATTAACATTAGACTTGGTATTATAATAACTATTGCTACTAAAACAGATATCCAATAAGCCCAAGGAAAAAAACGAGGGATATTAAATGGAAGCGGAAAAAAGAAATAAATACATTGTGTACCGATAATAATAAACATTAAAATTCCCGCTATAAACCGATAGATAGCACATCTTTTATATGCTTTTTCGCCTAGCTTTTTCTCCAGAGCTGCCGGTTGTACACTTTTAATATACAAAAAACTACTCAATATAGAAGAGGATATCATTACAATGAAATTTAATAATGCTATCATTAACATTACTCTTATTTAATTATTATTAATAAAAGTTTTTAGCTCTCATAGTATAACTTTCCATTTTTTTCAATTTTTTGGATTTTTCCTTCATTTTCTAGATAGAATAAATGACCTAAAACTTCACTTAGTGCCATAAATGAATTAATATCATCCAAATCCTCACCAAAGTGAATTTTAGAGATTTCAAAAGGTGTGAGTGGATTATTTTTAATTACACTTGAAATCTCAAACAACCTGTTTTTATGATGCTCTTTAATTGCTAAAATTCTTTCATGGGGGTTGTATATAACTTCTTGGTGTGCAGGGAAAATTATTTTTGGATTCAATGTATCTATTCTATCTAAGGAGTTCAAATAGTGTTTTAAAATATTATTAAAATTGTACTCCTTATACTTTTCTGCCAGATCAGAAGGAACAACAAAATTCCCAATGTGGGGAGTGATACGGCTAAGTATATGGTCGCCAGCAAACAAAAATCGCCTCCTTTCGTCAAAAATACAGATGTGACCGAAACTATGTCCTGGTGTCCAAATTATCTTTAAGTTGTCTAGTATTTTATCTCCATCATGTAGAATAACATCTGGCTCTTGATATTGTAGAAATTTTGGCCAGAATGTGAAAAACTGGATGACTCTTTTTCCTTGTTCTTCACTAATACCATAACGTATTAGTTCTTTAGAAACTTTAATAGCTTCTTGCTCCAATTCTTTTAGATCTGCTTGATTAGTTTCCCATTTCATTAAATGGTAAGTAATATCATGCATTAGAATTTTAAGATTTGGATTTTTACTTTTCAAGGTCTTGGCTAAGCCCATATGATCCAAGTGAATGTGTGTTATAAAGCAATAATCGATATCATTAATTGAGAGATTTACTTCATTTAGGGATTTAAAAAATAATTTTTTCCAATTACCCATATTTAAGCCAGCATCAATTAGAATGAGCTTTTCATCTAATCTAAAAAGATAAAGACTTACATATTTAACGGCAAATGGGACATCAATTTTAAATTGAAAAACTCCTTCTATTTCAGTTACTTCGAATTTAAAGTTATACAATTTGTATCATTTTTTTGCTTTAATAAGGAAAATGTTAAAGTAATTTCTATTTTACGATCTTAAAAAAAAATAATAAAATGTATAAAAAGAAATTTTAAAATTTTGTCTTTTTCTGAAATAATAAAACTCCCAATAATACGAAGGCAATTGTATATGCACATACAATTAGAAGACCACCCAATAGAGAAATTGGAATAGCTTCCGCTCCTTGACCTATCAACGAACTACTATATAAATTATCATTAAATCCATCACCTATAACAGTGAGTTGTAAAAATATTTGTTTTGCCCAATATGGTGGTAAAAAATATACAATAGGACTTTCAAAAGGAAACATACTTCCTGAAAGAAAAATAAGTACCATATATACTACTAACGAAAATGCATTAGCTACTTCTACAGTTTTAGACACACTTGCAATCATTATCCCCATACCAACCGAAGAAATCCCAAATAAAACAGTAATTAAAAATCCAAAAAATAAAGCTAATGGATTTACAATATACAAACCTAGAATTGCGTAACCAATAATAAACATGATTATAATCTGAAGCATCAAGTAAAGAGATTCAGAGATAAGCGCCCCTAAAAACATATTTTTCCTGCCAGTAGGCATTGTATCTAAACGACTCAACATACCAGACTTTTTATCTTGAGCAAACATAATAGCAGCATTCATAGTACCCATACCTACAGCATACATTATCATACCTGAAAAACCATAATCAAAACCAGTTCGACCAGTAGGATCTTCTTCATTACCAAGCATAAAAAAAAACATGACTGTAAACATAATTGGCAGTAAAAGTGAGAAAAATACAAATTGCCAATGACGTATTTTATCTTTAAAATTTTTTATAGATATTTGAATTGCTTTATTATCTAAAATAGTCAAATTAGTCTCTCAACCTCCTACCAGTTAAATTTAGAAATACATCTTCAAGAGAATTTTGCCGAAATTTCATATTTTCAACCTCGTTAATATCGTTTATAATTCCTTGCTGAATGATCTGAACAAGATTTTTTAAACCACCTTGAAAAGCAATTAAAAGAGTTTTTCTTTCCTTCCTACTAATTTCTTTCCAATTGGTAACAAATGGAATTTTATCTAGATTTGTTTTTGCTATTTCTAGATCCTCCTGCTCTAGAAAAGATACTTCTAATACATTGTCACTTCCATATTTTTCCTTAAGCTCTGTAGGAGTCCCTAAAGCAATGACGTTTCCATAATCCAATATCGCAACACGATCACTAAGAGAATCAGCTTCAACCATGTCATGGGTCATTAAAATAATTGTTATATCTTCATTCTTTAAATCTCGTATGAAATCCCACACAAGCCGTCTTGCTTGAGGATCAAGCCCAGCTGTAGGCTCATCAAGGAATAAAATCTGAGGATCAAACACCAAAGCCATAGCGAGGTTTAATCGTCTTTGCATACCACCTGAGAAGTTTTTAGACCAGTCTTTTCTCCCTGCAATCCCAAATTTTTCCAATATGTTTTTTGACTTCTCTTGCGCTTCTTTGTGAGGAATTCCGTGCATAGCTGCCGCAAATTCAACATTCTCTTCAGCTCTTAAAACTTCATAAATAGTAATTTCTTGCGGACATACACCAATCAATTTTACAATCTCTTTTTTATCCTTTAATATGCTATGCCCATTAATAAAAGCAACTCCAGACGTAGGTGTCAAAACAGTTGTTAACATGCGGACCAATGTCGTCTTCCCTGCACCGTTAGGTCCAAGTATACTAAATAATTCTCCTTTCTTAATTTTTAATGATACGCCATCAACAGCTTTTACTTCTTTAAAATACTTTTTAAGATCTTTAATCTCTATAATTACAGAATCATCTATTTCGCTCATAATATAGGACTTAATTTATCAAATTAAAATTATTCAATTTAGAATCCACTTTTGGATAACTTTAAGTTTTATAACCTTACTTTTGATAAAAATTCTTCTTTATAACAATCAAATATTGATCATTAATTAAGAGTCAAAAAAAACTTTATTACTTTATATTTCTTCTTGACTTTTATCAAAAAAAAGCCCTTTCTTTATATCAAATTCTAAATCTCGCAGCTTTCTTTTTATTTCAGCAGGATTATAATCATGCTTTAATAAATCAATTATCGTTTCTTTCAGATTTACTAAATTATCCACCCCAAACTGGTAAAAAACATTATCCTCCTCTAAACTCATGCTTAAGATCTCAAAGAGTCCGTTTAGAGCGTCTCTTATTTTCTCGTAATATTCCCAAGCTTTATCAATATCAGATTCACTTTTGAATTCTGACATATAAAAATAAAATGAAGTAATAAAAAAAAACTTATACCTTTAAAATTCCTTTTATCTCTTTAAGTAATTCTTGAGCATCAGGTTCAGATGATCCAAGAAGTTTAAATACTTTTTCAGCATTAACCCTTAAAGCCCCATCCAATAGTTTTTCAAGACCAATTCTTGTATTAAGACGCTCAGTTTTTTGTAAATGAAAAATGATTCTACCTAATTCATTCTTTAATTCTCCCTTTTCAGCAGTTAAGCAAATCTTTAATAAATCATATGCCAAATCTTCTATTGTATCCAAACTAAGCTTGCTTGTATATGAATAAATCTCTTTTATTTGTTCATCTGTTAATGCCATTACTTTTTCTTGAATTTTTAACATTTCCATCCTTTAATCACTTTTTTTACTATTTTTTATTAGTTTTATTTCTATCTTAAGTTAGATCTATTTCATATATAAATATATTGGGATAAATTCCTTTATGGATTTTACTTGATCAGGCGAAATATTATAAGATTGACTTTTTCAAGAATTCTAATGATGGAATCCGGAATTAATATTTTAATGGAGTACTATTCCCATTTTTCATGATCTTACTATTCATTATTTGACTGATCAATGACAATTTTCTCACTTTTTCTTACGAAAAAAATACTATAACTAAAAATGTTTACAAAAAAAGTTATTAAAATAATAAAAAATGCGATATAAAAAGTGATCAAAAAAATACATTCTTAGTCATTTTTTTTCCTTTTTCTACTTTTTTTCATCTAATTTTAAAATTATCGATCAAATCTACCAAATTAATACATTTTTGATGAAAATAATAATCAGCTGAATGTTTATAAAAATTTAAATTGAAATTCTATAATAATGCAAATAACAAATTTTAAAAAAAGTGATACTAGTATGGAAGCTGTATTAGAAAGAGATTTAAAGGCAATTATAAAGAAAGAAAAGTTTCAAGGTAAGATGATAAGATACATCTCTAAAGTGGGGAAACTCATGCTATTCACATTACCTATAGTCCTATTAATAATTACACTGTTAGCTTTTTTTGCAGTTGGGGCTATCGATTTTACCTTACAAGTAATTTATTTAGTAGTTATAGTTATTTATGGATTCAATTCTTTTATGTTGTTGCTAGGTGCAAGTTCCACTGAAAGCTCTCTTAAAATGAGGTTAAAATTCGAACGAAAGAGAGGGAGACCAATAGATAGTCTTGATGGATTTGAGTTACTTGCAAGCAGTGTAAAAAGAGTTACAAACCTATTAAAATTTATATCGCTTATTTGTTTTACTGCAATAATATTATTTGTCATAATGTTAGCTTTTGATGTTCTTGACATAGGATTTGCAGCTGCTGGTTTTGCATTAGTAGGTTTGGGATTATCAATATTAATCCGTAGTTTAAACCTCAATATTCATGATGTAAATGGGCTTCAAGATTTTTATAAACCTACAACTCATTCCTTATTTTTGGATAATTTTTTCGCAGAAATCTTGTCAAACCACTTAGATCCAGTTACATTTCTTAAATGGGATGAATATTTAGCAGAATTAAACAAAATTCTAACTCCTGAATTCATTCAAAAGGTAAAAGAGCAAGAAGAGGAAGAATTACCTATTACTTTTGCTGTTGAAAAACTACTATTCCTATATTACCTGAAATTCCAGGATGTTCTATCAGATGATCAATTAATTCAAGAATTAAAAGAAATGATTAACATAAATTCTGATAATTTCGATGTTGAGAGCGGTATATTCATGGAAGGCGCTTGGTATTTCTCTGTGAAGGATATATATAAATTATTTAATTATATTAAAAAATTTAATCCTGGATTTTTTAATATAATAGACAGACTCCAATTAGAATTGGCTGATAATATTGAACGAGTATCAAAAGATCCAATATATATGGATTCAACAGCACAAGAAGTCGTCTATTTAAATTCTGAGTTAAATATAATGGTTTTTCTCTATAATAACGCCCCTCAAAGCAAAAAGTACACTGTAAAAGTAGTAGCACCGGGATTTGATCCCAATGAGATGGTTCTTGACATTGAAGTTGAAGGACGTGGTACATTTATGATTCCTAATAAACCGATACCCTTAATTTCTTCGGGAAGCACTGATATTGTTGGTGTGTTGTCTACAATGTTAGAAAATGGAGATACAACATGGTTAACCTTAGAACCAAGAGAAACAGGAGAACAAACAGTTCAAATCTTTCTACTCTCCTCAGATGGTACAATTATAGAGGGTAAGACGAGAACAGTAAAAGTTACAAAGAATATTAAGGATTATCTTAAAAAATTTAGTTCAATTGGCTCATTGCTTGGCGGTTTGGCAGTTCCTATTGCACGTATTCTACCAGCATTATTATAAATTTTATTTATTTACCAATTATTTTTATTTTTTAAAAAATGAAAACTTAGCTCACTGAAATGTTTATAGTTAGTAGTTTAGCTAAGAGTATTTTTCTTTAATTTTTCTATAGATTAATTATTTAATTCGAATAATTAAATGATTAAATTTCATTAATTTTTATTTTTAAAAACAACAAAAATGTATAAATTTTTGTAAAATGATTATGATTCTTATCAATATAATAATAGATTTAGTCTTTTTAAACTATGCAATTTGATAAATTCGATAAAAAATAATCATTAATTTTTTATGTATTTGTTAATTCCCTTATTTAAGAATCTCTCTATAGAATATAAACAAATATGGTTAGGATAAAATGGTTGTAATAACAACAAAAAAACCTACTGAAGAAGTTATCGAAGCTTTGGAAAATTATAAAATTAAAAAGCTCGCAATTGTAAGTTGTGGCACTTGTTCTGCTCTTTGTCAAACTGGAGGGACAGAAGGCGCAAAAGAATGGAATGATCTTTTAATAGAAAAAGGATATGATATTACGGCTGTTATTGTTTCTGAAGATGTATGTGATAATAGAGTTATGAAAAAAGATCTTCGCAAAATTGATGAAGAGCTTCAAGAATCTGATGGAATATTAACCCTTAGTTGTGGGTTGGGCGTTCAGAGCATAGTTACGGTGCTAGAGAATAAATACCCTAAAAAACCAGTTCTTGTTTCCAATAACACAAAATTTATCGGTATGACTGAGAGAATAGGTCGGTTCTATATGCGATGTAGAGCTTGTGGTGATTGTTATTTAAATTATACAGGTGGAATTTGTCCCATTGCTACTTGTGCTAAAGGTCTCATGAATGGTCCATGTGGTGGTATGGTGGATGGAAAGTGTGAAGTAGGAAACTATGAGAAAGATTGTGGCTGGGTCTTGATTTTTAATCGCTTGAAAACAATTGGTAGGTTAGATTTATTTAGTCGTTTGCGAGATGCTAGAGATTGGTCTGAAAGTGGACATCAGCAAGAAGTTGTATGGAGATAGGAGGTATATTAAGAATGACCGAAACAAAAATATATTCAAAGTTAGGAGAAGCACTTGCTAAGGGTGAATTCATACTTACAGGTGAACTTGAACCTGAAAAAACTTGCGATCTGTCCCATACAATTCAAGAGGCAAAAGATATGGCTCCTTATGTTATTGCTGCGAATGTTACAGATAGTCCACTTGGTATTGTAACAATTAATAGTATGGCCGCCTCACATATTATTCAAAAAGAAGCAAATTTAGAAGTTATTTGGCAAATGACTGTAAGAGATGTTAATAAATTAGGTATTGCTGGTATGATTATGGGGGGACACGCTTTAGGACTAAGAAATATCCTTTCTCTTACTGGTGATCACCCGGCATTAGGTGATATGTCTGAAAGTAAACCTGTTTTCGATTTAGATTCCGCAACCTTAGTAAAACTTGTAAGAGAAATGGTTGATACAGGAGCAATTAATGGTCACGAAATTGAGCACCCACCAACTCTCCATGTAGGCGCAGCAGCAAATCCAAATGCAGAACCAATGGAGGCAGAAATATTAAAAATTGGACGCAAAGCAGAAGCTGGTGCTGAATTTCTACAAACTCAAGTAGTATATGATTTGGATCGCACAATAGAATTTTTAAATGAAATTAGAAAATATAAAGTGCCCGTTCTCTTAGGAATATTTCCAATGAAGAGCTTTGGAATCGCTAAGGGTTTTGATACATTTGTTCCAGGAGTTTCCGTGCCCAAAGAAATCCTAGCTAAATGGAAGGGCATAAAAACTGATTATTCAACTGATAAAAAAATGCAAAAAGAAGCTTATGATCAAGCAAATTATGAGTTCTTCAAACCTTTTATAAGAGAGTTGAGAAAAAAGAATCTATTAGCTGGAATTCATTGTATGGCCGTCCATTACCCGCGGATTTTTCCAAAACTTACAGAAATTATCAAATCTTAACTCTAAGTCTTTTTTTTATGTTATTTTTTCAAAATATTCCGATTTAATGCCTAGCAATAAAAAGTTTATTTATCTTAGTTTATGTAAATTATAATTTAAAATTCATAATTTTGTAGTCTTGAGAATAAAATGAATTTGGAATTCCTTAGAAAGAAAAAAGTGTTTTTTATTGGTTTAGGTCTGGCACTCATTTTAGCGACTTCGATTGGATTTTATTATGTATTATTTTTTAAATCTGACTCATGTCACTCTCCAATTAGCATTGAATCTGATGAGGATTTTCTTAACTATGATTTTATTGGAAATGGAACGCAAGATAATCCGTATATCATTCAGGATTTCAAAATTTGTGCGAGTGGGGCAAATTCCGTTGGAATCTATATAACTAATACTAATTCTTTCTTTATAATTAAAAACTGTTTTATATATACAGATTACATAGGGATTAGGTTGTATGAAGTAGCCACTGGAACTGCAAGGATCATCAATAATACATGCATTTCAAAAACCGGAGATGGTGGTGGAATTGGTTTAGGTAATACAATAAATTGTACAATAATGAATAATACTTGTATTAATTTTATGCAAGGTATTCATCTAAATTATGCTTCACACTGCCTAATAATGTCAAATTTAATCGAGGATAATAATTACCAAGGTATAAACATTCGGTGGTCAAGTTTTAATATAATAATAAATAATACTGTGAAAAGGTCTCCACAACATGGAATTGCGCTTGTAGGGGATGCGGATTCGAATAAAATCTATCACAATATTATACTTAATAATTCTCAATTAGACACTTACGATATTGACGGTAGATTGACAGGTCCAATTAACAGTCAAGCTTTTGATGAGGGAAGTAGTAATTTCTGGTATGATAACATAAGTAAACAAGGTAATTGGTGGTCTGATTACCAAGGAATAGGAAATTATTCAATTGATGGACCAGCTAGCACTGAAGATATATATCCTAATAACTTCATTTAACTAATGCTCTAAGAAGAACTTTTTTAACTTCTTAAGTAGAGATTTTTTAGCATTTCCAGAAAAGATAGAAAGTCCTCCTCCAGACACAACCAAATGAATTATTAAGGTGTTTTGATTTTTTTGTTCAAAAATTACCATTGATGTAAGAATTGATTCTGCTCTAAAATAATATTTTTCAATAATAAATACATTGATTGTGCCAGTTTTATCTGTAAATTTACCACTAGGATTAAAATAATTAACAAATTTCTTTATTATATTATTTATATTTACACCCTCTAAAGTTAAGACATCTCGTCTCATATAAAATAAATAGCAAATTAATTATTTAAAAATTATTCACGTCTCCCTTACAAAAAGGCATTGATTTATTGTAAAGCTAATCTAAAAATTAAAGTTGTTTTTAAGACCAGAATTATATCTATTCAAGGGATACCAATTTTCCTTTAAAAAATTAGTAAAAAATTTAAAAATAATCCTTTCAAAATTGAATTTATGGAAACATACGATTTAGTTGTTATAGGCAGTGGAGCAGGATTAAATGTTTTGAATGTAGGTCTCCAAATGGGTATGAAATGTGCTCTAATAGAGGATACAAAACTAGGTGCTACTTGTTTAACTCGTGGTTGTATTCCTTCGAAAGTTTTAGTACACCCAGCAGACCTGATTAGAGAAGCTCAAAATGCAACTAAAGTTGGAATTCATTTCAAAGTAGAAAGAATTGATTGGGATTTAATATCCCAAAGAATGTGGTCTCAGATAAATGAAAGTGAGCAGATCGAGGAAGGACTATCACATGTTCCTAATCTCACATTATACAGGGGAATAGGTGAATTTACTGGAGAATATGAAATGCAAGTAAAATCTATTGATGGAAACGAGATACTTGGCAAATTTAAAGGTGAAAGAATTGTTATAGCCTCTGGAGCAAGATCATTTATCCCTCCAATTGAAAATTTAGAAGACATAGGCTATATTACTAATGAAAACTTTTTTGGTGAAAGATTCCCAAAACAACCTTGGAAAAGGCTTATGATAATTGGAGGAGGTGTAATTGCAGCAGAATTCGCTCACATTTTTTCTGCTATGGGAACAGAGGTCTCAATCATAGAGATGCTACCTCGTTTGGTGGCAACTGAAGAACCAGAAATCAGTCAATTTTTAGAACAAAATTTTAAAAAATTTATGAATGTCTATGTTAACTATAAAGCAATTAAAGCAAAATCAAAGAAGAAAGATAAAATAATAATTGCTCAAAACATGAAAACAGGTCAAGAAATTGAAATTACAGCAGAAGAAATTCTTGTAGCTACAGGTCGACGTTCAAATGCAGATCTATTGAAGGTTGAGAATACTGGTGTTGAAATAGATGAAAGGGGTTGGATAAAAACTAATCAATATTTAGAGACTAATAAAAACAATATTTGGTGTTTCGGTGATGCTAATGGCCTTTATCAATTTCGCCATAAAGCAAATTATGAATCAGAAATTTGCACTAATAACATTTTTGGCCCGGAAGATCAAAAACGTTCAGTAGATTATTCAGCAGTTCCATGGGCAATTTTTACGTATCCACAAATCGGTCATGTTGGAATGACTCAAGCAGAAGCAATAGAAAAAGGACATGAAATTTATGTAGCGAAAAAAAATTACTCAACAGTGGCAAAGGGTTTTGCAATGGGTTTTAAAACTGGTGAAAAAGATGATGGATTTGTAAAATTGATAGTTGATAAATCTTATAGGATTTTAGGTGCGCATGTTGTGGGTCCTAACGCTGCAATTCTCGTTCAACCATTTGTATATTTGATGAACTCTGGATTTACCTGTATTTTGCCAGAATCCGCTGGTGAAGTTGATATTCCTAAAGTTGCCCGAGCTTGTCCTGAAGGTGGCTCATTTATGCCAATTTATCACTCAATGGTGATTCATCCTTCCCTTAATGAAGTGACAGGTTGGGCAATTGGTAATTTACAGCCAATTAACATTAAAATGGAACATCATAATCATCAACATCATCATGATCATTGATAAAATATATCTTTCTTTTTTTTTTTCCCAACAGCAAATATTTAGATTTTATAACCTAATATTAAGGTTAGATGGTTATAAAAAAT
>JBHLKV010000021.1:0-24390 GCA_048886305.1 Candidatus Hodarchaeota archaeon | reverse complement strand
CAGCATTAATTTTTTTCCTTCATTCCCTTGACCTAATTTGGGTCCATTTGTATGAATAATATAATTTGTCAAATTGCCTCCTGAAGTTATTACAGCACTACCTACAGCAACTTTAATTATCTTATTAATAATTTTGTTACATTCAACTTGTACTGTTGAACCTGCTTTTCTTAGTACATTACAGCGTAATTCTCCACTTGGTAAAAGACGACTGTTTGTAGGGATTACTATTCCATCGTATTCTGTATTAGTTAAATCTCCGACAAAGATCTCTATGACTGAATTATTAATAGTTAATTGGTTCATTACAAAAATAGCCTAAAAAATTATATTTATATTTTTTTTATCTTAAGATTCATTTATATTGAATATTTTTTTTACAAGCTTTTCTACATTCTCATCCACAATTTGAAGAATTTTATTATAATTCTCAACTCCAGTTTTGTATGGATCAGGAATGTTTAAATCATTTTTATCTGCTCCATTGAATTGTTTTAAAGTAAATAATTTTCCTTTAAGGCTTTCTTTTAAATCTCTGAATTTTTTTCTAAGTTTAATTAAATGATATCTTTCCATTCCAATGATAAGATCTTGGTCTTCAATTAGCTCTCTTGTGATAAGCTTTGGAATAAATTCTTGAACATTAATTCCCATATTTTTAATATAATTTATTGTTTCAGGTTGTGCGTGATTAAATGCATCATGCCACCCTGCAGAGTCAAAAATAACATCTTTTAACCCATATTGGATAGCATAAAAGCGTGCAAGATGTTCTGCTGCAGGACTTCTACAAGTGTTAGCATAACAGATGAATAAAACGTTTTTAATTTTTGGCATTGTACTGTTTGCAGATGTTAATTCGAGTTTAGTTTATTAATTTCAATAATTTTATTAACTACTTTATTAACATAGTCATCAATTATGTTGAGGACTTTATAGTATACTGATCTCGATGTATAATATGGGTCAATTATATCAATATCTCTTGTTTCTCCAGCGAATTCTTTTAATGTAAATACTTTTGCATCTATATCTTTTATATTGGGATAATTATTTTTAATATCTCTTGAATGACTGTATTCCATTGTTAAAATTAAATCTTGATTTTCTAGTAAATTTTTATTGATGATTTGTGGTATAAAATCAGAAGAATCTATACCTTTGCTTTTCAAATAATTTGTTGTTTCGGGCTGAGCATAATTAAATGCATTAAAAAATCCTGCTGAAGTAAAGTAAACTTCCTCAAGTTCTTTCTTATATTGTTTCTTAAGTCCTTTTGCTAAATATTCTGCTGCAGGACTTCTTGCAGTATTCCCCATACAGACAAATAGAACCTTCTTTATTTTATTCATAATTCTCATTTGTTGATTTTTTATTTATTTCAATGATTCTTTTCAACACTTTAATTAATCCATCTTCGATTCTCTTAAGAGCTTTATTATATTCTGTTTCTTCATAATAAAATGGATCCTTAATTTCTAAATTATCCTTTTCACCAGCAAAATCTAGTAACAAAAAAATTTTATTATCTAAATCTTTTAAATTCTTAAACCGTTTTTTTAATTTACTGATGTGCCATCTTTCTTCAAATCCAAGAATTAAATCATTTTTTTTTATTAATTCTTCAGTGACTTGTTTTCCTTCAAAATCACTAAAATTAATGCCCTTAGATTCGAGATAATTAGCGGTTCCTTTTTGTGGAGTTTTATAATAGCTGTAAAGTCCAGCAGAATCAAATTCTACATCATATAATTCTTCTTTGTATTTATTATTCTTATACCATTTCGCCAGATATTCTGCTGCAGGACTCCTTGCTGTATTGCCACTACAGAGAAATAACACTCGTGTGATCTTACTCATTTTATTCTATATAATTTTAAGTTTTATAGAGGAGGAAATCAAGATCTTGAATTTATTCCATACCTTAATTTACTAAAAATTAATTAATTCAAAAAAGAATTATTATTTACTTTAATAAGTTTTAAATTAATAGCGTTTTATTTTGTAGAGAATTGAAAATGAACAACGAAATAGATTTTAAAGAATATACAGAAAGCATTGAATCCTTATTTTCTCCCAAGTCGAGTTATACTTTCTTGGTAGGTGCAGGGATTTCTATGGATCCTCCTACTAGTATGCCCTCTGCTTGGGAAATCGTAAGAGGCTTATTGGAACTATTTGCACCATCAGAGGAAATAGATAATTTACTTTCTCTTAACATGTTAAGATTCGAATTAGTTGTAGAAAAGATTCAAAACGAATTTGATGAGAATTTAAGATTTCTAGACTATTTAGAGTATGTTACAGAACCAAATCTTATTCATTTATTTTTAGCTAATACAATAACTCGTGGAAATTACGTTGTAACAACGAATTTCGATTATATGATTGAACGAGCACTGCTGCAGGTTCTTGATAAGCAATGGCATGAAGAGATTGTTCCAGTTATAACCAGAGAAGATTTTATTTTTTATCAGGAACCAGAAAATCTTATTAAATCAGGAAAGTACCCTCTGTATAAAATTCATGGCTCGAAACATAATATAATTACGGGAACTAATACACAAGAATCATTGATTACAACAATTAGTGCTTTAGGGAAAGGTCGTGAAGAAGGAGAAACTTTTGCGATCGAACCTTATAAGAAATCTACAGTTTATAATCTGATGAATGATCGCACTCTTGTAGTTATGGGTTATTCTGGAAGTGATGATTTTGATATCGGTCCAACATTAAGAGAATTACCCTTTCTTAATAGAATAATTTGGATTGAACATTATCAAGGAAATGGATTTGAAATTTCAAAAATTCGACCAGATGAAATTTCAAAATCTCAATTAGGATCTTCTCAATTGCATGATTTATTAAGAGACATTAGCTCAACGGGTAATTTTGAAGTAATATTGATTAGAGCAAATACCCAGAATTTTATTAAAGAAAATTTATGGGAAATTTTTCTTCCCTATACTCCTATAAACAGAGTTGATTTAGATAAAACTGAAAAAAATGTTCCAAAATTTTCAGAATGGATTAAATCTTTATTTCAAGATATTTCTTTGGTTAAGAAATACCGGTTAGCGACTCAATTATTTTATTCTTTAAAAGATATTGAAGCAACAAAACGTTGCTCGGAAAAAGGTCTATCATTTTCAGATGAAACTAATAATCTAGCTTCAAAATCATATTTTCTTAATTTTTTAGGTATGATAAGCCAAATAACTGGCAATTATGATAATGCTATAAAGTGTTATGAGGAAGCGTTACAAATTGATGAAATTTTGAAAGATGATTCAAGTAAATCTACAGATTTGAATAACATTGGCTCGGTCTATTTGACTTTAGGTAAATATGATGAAGCTATTGAAAACTATTCTGGAGCATTAGAAATAGCTAATAATTTAGGTGATCTATCAGGAAAGGCAACTTGCAAGAATAATATTGGAAGAGTACTTGAAATTCGAGGTGAATTAGATCCAGCACTAGAGAATTATAAAGAAGCTCTGGCAATTTATGAAGAATTAGGAAATCTAAATAACAAGGCTGCTATGCTCAACAATATTGGTATGATTTATGCAGCCCGAAAAGAATATGGGTTAGCAGCAAAAAATTATGAAGAAGCATTAAAAATTGCTGACCTTCTGGGTGATCTATATGGAAAAATAATCTTATTAAATAATATTGGCAGAGTTAATGATGAAAATGAAAATTATACTAACGCTTTACTAAAATATAATGAAGCAGTATCTATCAGTGAACAATTAGGAGATCTTTCAAAAAAAGCTGGGTGTCTTAATAATATAGGATCTGTTTATCTAGCTCAAGGTCAACCTAGGAAAGCATTGGAAAAATATAAAGAAGCCTTGAATATTGAAGAAAGATTGGGAGATCCGTTAATGAAGGCAATTTATATTAATAATATTGCCATGATCTATGAAAATCTTAAAGAGTATGATTTAGCACTTAAATACTATTTAGAAGCTTTAAATATATTTAAAGAGATAGGTGATCTTTCGAAGAGAGCTCTAATGCTCACTAAAACTGCATCAATTGATATAATTAAAGATGATTATGAGTCAGCCCTCGATAAATATCAGGAAGCAGTATTGATTTATGGAGAATTAAAAGATTTATCTAACAAAGCAGCCTGTTTAAGTAATATTGGTAAAATATTTGAAAAATTTGAAGATTATAATAAAGCTTTAGAAATTTATGAAGAAACTTTTCAAATTGACGAACAACTAGGAGATTTAATTGGCAAAGCTAATGACTTTTTTAATATAGCTAGAATCTATGAACTCTGTGGGGAATATCGTAGAAGTTTAAATAAATTTGAGGAAAGTAAAGAAATCTTTAATCATTTAAATCAACAACAATATTCTGATGCGGTTCAACAAAAAATTGATGAAATAAAAAGAAAAATTGGAAAATAATCGTATAATATTAGACTTATAATTTTTTGAGATTTTTATTAATTTAATAAGCAATAATTAATTCCTAAATGTAAATTAGAATAATTATTGATTAATTATAAGTAAGAGATTTAATTGAAGTTAAAGACTGACATTTTAATTATAGGCGGAGGGATTTCTGGATTAACTCTGGCTATTAAACTAGCAGAATTAACAAAGGATCAAAAAATACTAATCATAACTAAAGAGACATTAATCGATTGCAATACTTTTAATGCCCAAGGTGGTATTGCCTGTGTTTGGGATAAATCTGATTCTTTTGAAAAACATATTCAAGATACTATAATAGCTGGAGATGGATTATGTGATGAAAATGTTGTAAAAAAAATAATCACTCAAGCCCCCGAAAGAATAAATGAATTAATTAATCTAGGTGTTAGTTTCAACAGAAATGAAAATGGAGATTATGATCTTGGAAGAGAAGGAGGTCATTCAAAAAGGAGAGTGCTTCATGTAAATGATCTCACTGGTCAAGCTATCCAAAAAGCATTAATAGAGAATATAAAAAAATTGGAAAATGTTGAAGTTAGGGAATATTGGTGCGCTGTAAACCTTTATGTTAAAAATGTTGCATGTTATGGAGCATATGTATTAGAACAAGAAACAGAAGAAATTCACAATATTTCAGCGAAAGCTACAATACTAGCAACGGGAGGGGCTGGAAAGATTTACTTATATACAACAAATCCAGATATAGCTTCAGGTGATGGAATTGCAATGGCATATAGAGCAGGAGCTATGATATCAAACATGGAATTTTATCAATTTCATCCTACTTGTTTATATCATCCTTATGCTAAATCACTTCTAATCACAGAAGCGTTACGTGGAGAAGGAGCGATATTAAAAAATATTAAAGGATCTGAATTTATGGCAAGATATCATCCTTTAAAAGAACTGGCTCCTCGAGATATTGTATCTAGAGCTATTGATGCTGAATTAAAAAGAACTGGGGATGATTTTGTTTATTTAGATATAGCATCTTATAAGGACGTAGAGTTTATAAGAAGTAATTTTCCAGGTATTTATGAAAACTGCTTAAAATTTAATATTGATATTACTAAGGAACCTATTCCTATTGTACCTGCAGCTCATTATTGTTGTGGAGGTGTTATGGCAAATATAGATGGAACAACAGAAGTAAAAAATCTATTTGTCATTGGAGAAACAGCATGCACAGGTCTTCATGGAGCAAATAGGTTAGCAAGTAATTCTCTGCTTGAAGGTTTAGTTTGTGCCCATGAATGTGCAAAATATATAATAAAAAACATATCAGAGTTAAAAATTAAAGATTTTTCTGAGTGGGAACCCGGGAATGCCATTCCCTCAAGTGAAGCTGTAATAATAACACAAAATTGGAATGAAGTAAGAATGTTGATGCAAAATCTCGTAGGAATTGTAAGATCAGATATGCGGTTAAAAAGAGCTCTTAAACGAATGATTATATTTGCAGAAGAGATTGATTATTACTATTGGAACTATAAAGTTGAAAAAAATTTAGTGGAGCTAAGGAATTTGTCAATGGTTGCTGAACTTTTAATTAGATGTGCTTTGTCTAGAAAGGAAAGTAGAGGAACTCATTTTAATGAGGATCATCCCATAAAAATTTCATTAGCGAGAAATTCATATATAAAAAGACCTTGGTAAAGACAAATAGCTTTTTCATATCTATAATTTTATATTATTACTTAAATTAATATTGATAAATTAAATAATTAAATAGAATGAATCTAAACTTGGATATTGGTAAAAGTATTAGAATCGAAAGAATAATTAATCGCAAAAGTAAACGAACAATTATTATCCCTATGGATCATGGATTAACTATGGGTACAATTAAAGGGTTAGAAAACTTGGCAGATATGGTTGATAAAGTTGCCTTAGGTGGTGCAAATGCTGTCTTGATGCATTCGGGAATGGTTGGTGCTGGTCATCGTAAGCATGGAAAAGATATTGGTTTAATAATTCATTTATCTGGTGCAACAAGCTTAGCACCTGATCCAGATAGAAAAGTATTAGTTTGTTCTGTTGAACGTGCTTTGAAAATGGGTGCTGATGGAGTTTCAATTCATATTAATATCGGTGCCGATGATGAGCCAGACATGCTTCAAGATGCTCATAGAACTGTAGAAGCTTCACGAGAGTGGGGGGTCCCCCTGCTTGCAATGATGTACCCAAGAGGTAAAAAAATTAAAGATGAAAATGATCCGGAAGTTGTGAATATAGCTGTAAGAGCAGGAACAGAGTTAGGTGCGGATATTGTCAAGACAAATTACACCGGTGATATTGATTCATTTAAGCAAATTGTAGATGGGGTTCGTCATACTCCTGTTATAATAGCTGGTGGACCTAAAATGGATACAATTCCTGATTTATTAGGAATGGTATATGATTCTATTCAAGCAGGAGGTGCGGGTGTAGCATTTGGGAGAAATGTATTTCAATCTAAAGATCCTACGAAGATAGTTAAAGCGATTAGTAATATTGTGCATGATAATTATACTGTTGAGGAAATTTTAAGAGAGTATAAGTTTGATTAAAATAATATAAAAACCCAATAATATGATTTATCCTTATTTTCTTAAAAAGATAGAAAATAAAGAAGGTAACATTCCTGACAAAGAAAAAGCATTTAGGGTGATAATATCTTTTGATGATATTCCAAAGCGTGATAATTTTCTTTCAAAACATACAAATCTAAGAATTTTGAAAACTTTTGATATTATTCCTTCAATAAATTTATATCTTACGTTCGAACAAATAAAAAGCTTAGAAAAAGAGAAGTCAATAAAGAATATTGAAGAGGATCAAAGACTTTATCTTTCTATTCTTGAAGTTAATGAGATCCTAGATTTAAGCGATTATAGAATGTCTCAAATCTCCTATACAGGAAAAAATGTTAAAATAGGGATTATCGATAATGGAATTAATAAGACATTTGATTCTATATCTGATATTGAGTTAGAGGAGTTCCAATTTATTGGTGAAAATTTAAGTACAGTCACAAAAAAAACAGATATAACACATGCTACAACCATGGCAAGCATAATTGGCAATCTCTATAAAGACAATTATAATAACTTTATTGGAATTGCGCCTAATGCAAAATATATTGATTTTGATATATCAGTTTCGGACAAAAAATATTATTTATCCAATATCTTAGAAGTTTTCGATTTAATATATTCCCAAAACATTAAATTAGATATTCTTTTAATCTCATTTACTACTTCACATCCCTCTGATGGAAATGATATATTATCTCTAGCATGTAATTTGTTAGTTGAGAAGGGAATTATAATTGTATGTCCTGCTGGGAACTCTGGACCAGATCCCTATAGTATTGGAAGCCCTAGCGCTGCTAAAAAAGTAATAACTATAGGGAGTCTTTCAAAAAGTTTAACTATTTCTAATTTTAGCAGTAGAGGTCCTACTTTAGATGAACGTCCAAAACCTGATTTTTGTTTACCAGGTTCAAAAATAGAAGTTCCGTTATCAGACAAGTTAGGGATAAGAGCATCTGGTACAAGTGTTTCTGCAGCGTTTTGTGTTGGAATTATTGCTTTATTGAAAGAGTTTAATCAAAATATATCATATAATGAAATTTTAGATATTATGCAAAAAGCGAGTTCAGATCTAAGTTATGATAAGAACTCTCAAGGCTATGGAATTATTAATATAGTTAGTATTTTTCAAAATTTGGACTTATACCAAGAGAAAATTCTTCCGTATAAACATTTAATTAAAAGAGCTTTCAAATTTACAATTGAATTCGCTTTCATCCTAGTCCTTATTTATTATATAGTCTACTTTTTCAGTAGATTTTAATTCAAACTTTATAAAGCGAAGAATATTTCTTTAATTCAAGTATATTAGTGTATTAATATAGATGTGAAATATTTAATTCATTACTCATTAATTTTTATGAATTAATATGAGCCAAAATAAATTACTTCATATTATTATCGATAACAGAGAACAAAAACTGAAAGCAATATTTGATCAAAAGAAGGATATAATTACTTATGAATCGAAACAATTAGATATTGCTGATGTAGTTATTTCGGAAGACATCGCTATTGAAAGAAAAGAAGGTTTTGATTTTGTTGCTTCAATAATAGATAATCGATTATTTGAGCAAGTTTTACGATTAAAGGATACATACGCAGACCCTATTTTGATCCTTGAAGGATTAAACGATAATGTGTTTGAAAACACAGGTATGAATATTAAATCTATTTATGGGGCGCTTTCATTTGTTTCATATAAACTAGGGATTTCTGTTATTCCTACAAGAAATATTGAAGATACAGCAATTGTTATTGAAAGAATTGCTTATAGAGAACAGGCAAAAGACAGTATTCCCATACTATCAAGAAAGGCTCCTAAAGAAATGTCCAAAAAAGAAAGAAGAACTTTTATTATTGAAGGTCTCGTAGATATAGGTCCAAAAAAAGCCAGAGCATTAATTGATAAATATAAGACACCACATCAAGTATTTAAAGCAATTAAACATACTGAAATTTTATACACAAAAACAGGTAACCCTAAAGGTATTCAAGGACCCCTTGAGAATTTGTCTGGTTTTGGTTGGAAATTTGTTGAAAAGAATAAAAAACTTCTCTTTGGGAAAAGGAAAAAAGACCCTCAAAAAAAGATCAATCAATTTTAATTAATATCGAAAATTATTGAAG
Organism: Candidatus Hodarchaeota archaeon; assembly: GCA_048886305.1. Lineage (GTDB taxonomy): Archaea > Asgardarchaeota > Lokiarchaeia > Sigyniarchaeales > SOKP01 > Loki-b32. The sequence goes on along the minus strand of JBHLKV010000021.1, from coordinate 15,227 downwards.
AAAAATTTAATTTATTTTTCAAGTATTTTTAATATAAAAGAAATCAATACTAACTTTCAATTTGATTTAATTAACATTTTGGGTACTTCTTTTGAAAAATTATGATGTAATTTTCATTCATCCACCTAGAATATTAAAAACTGATTATGGTAAAAATACAAAGTTTAGACGAGGTTCATTTATTTTCATCCCGATGGGAGTTTTTGCTATTGCTGATTTGCTTGAGAGAGAGGGATTTGGAGTTAGAATCATTAACTATCCTTTAGAACATTATCTGAATTCTGATTGGAGATTAGATGATTTTCTTAAAAATAATGATTTTACGATATGTGCAATAGATTTACATTGGATACACAATGCATATGGTGCTATTGAAGTTGCGAGAATTGTGAAAAAGGTAAACCCAAATGCAAATGTAGTTCTTGGAGGATTTAGTGCTTCATATTATCATGATCAAATTTTGAAATATTACACAGAAATTGATGCCATAATTCGAGGAGAAGGAGAAATTCCACTTTTAAATTATGTTCAAAATATTAACAAAAATCATTCTTTAGATTCTGTTCCAAATTTATCTTACAAAAGATCTAAACAGATAAAAATAAACCCTCTTTCCTATACAGCAAAAACCCTTGACAATTTAAATTTCACAAACGTATCGCTTCTTAAAAATGCAAAACAATACTTCGAGTATAGCAGAAAGCTTATGGGGATCTCTTTCAATCTTCCTATTGGAAGAGGGTGTCCATTTAATTGTCCTTTCTGTGTAGGAGGGCATAGAGCTCAAAAAAGATTAGTAGGTAGAGATAATGTTGTTCTTAGAAGTCCAGAAAAAGTTATAGAAGATATAAACAAGGTTCAAGACAAATATAAAGTGCCAAGCGTCTTTTTTGGACATGGTACTTATCCTGCTAATTTAAAGTATTGGAAAAAACTTTTTGGTTTGATTCATAAAGAAAAACTCGATATAAGTGGAGATTTAGAGGTATGGAGGTTACCTTTTCCAAAAGAGATGTGGGAAATATTTTATAAGACCTTTAATAGCAGTTATTCATCAATTAGTGTTTCTCCTCGAACAATGTCCACCAAAGTCCAAGCAAAAATAGCTAAAATTTGTGATCCGACATTTAATTTTCCTAAAAATCAAATTAATGACTTAATAAAAAATGCGAATTTATTCAAAATAATATTACGAATTTGGCTAACCATTGGCTTTCCATTCCAGTCTCAGATTGATATAGTTAAGGATTTTATTTTTGGAATGAAATGTCTCTTAAAATATGGAAAATCCAATTTTAAGCCAATTACAATTATGAATGAACCATTTCATATCTTCCCTGGTTCTCCTGCTCATGAATCTCCTGAGAGTTTCGGAATTAAATTAAAATATAATTCATTTCCTGAGGTTGCTGAAGCTTTTAAACAAGCTAAAATATCTTTTTTTTATAATGTAATAAATTATGACACAGAATATTTATCTCATTCTTCAATCCTACATCTTAATTTGCTGTTTTCTCTAAGCACTGCGCTTATGTTTTTAACAACAGGTTCAAAACATCCTAAAACAAGTGAAACGGAAAAGGTTTGATTATTATATTCTCAAAGAAAATAATATTTCCCACCAGTTTATGATCTATAAAAAAATAAAGGAAAAAAAAATTTTTAATCTAATAATCTCATATATCTTTGAATTTGTGATTGAATAAGAAGTAATTGAATATTCCTTGCTCCACCGATAACCTCTTCTATTTTACTTACATCTGTTAACTCATCAACAGGTGTATTATCGGTTACTGATACTCCACCCATATGTTGCTGAACTTCATAACAGATATCATGTGTAAGTTTGGCTACATAATACTTACCCTGAGATGAGATAGAGGCAACCCACTTTTCTGCTTCTTTTGAAGATTTTTCAGCGAATAAAATTTTATCATCATAAACAGCAGCTGCTTGTAAGGCTAATGATGTTGCAGCTGTAGCCTTAGTTAATAAGTCCGCTAGTCCATATCCCACTCCCTGGTATCTAATTACAGGTTTCCCAAATTGTTGCCTTAAATTAGTGTAAATTATTCCATTAATCAAACCTGCCCAGCAGATACCTATTCCACTTCCCATAATACTAAGACGTTCTGGAACTAATCCCTCAAAGAGCCTTGTATATCCAAGTCCTTCATCTGCAAGAACATATTCCTTAGGAACTTTAACATTATCCAATATAGTATGTGCGATATGAACACGAGGAACTGAATTAATCTTTAGTCGTTCAGTTTTAACTCCAAACTCCCGAGCGATCATTCCTTGAACCATAGTATCTCTTGGATTGCCAGTATCATAAACACCGTAGCAGCAGAAATAATCAGCTTTTGGTCCATTTGTAGTATAAACCTTTTCTCCATTATAGATTACCCCATCATCAGTTTTTGTACATCTTGTAGTCAAATTTACGGCATCAGAACCTCTCTCAGGTTCTGTTATTCCAATACAACCTACTTTTTGTCCGGACAGTAATTCATCTTGAACTTTATAGATAGTATCTCCTGTACCTCCATGATGATAATAGTGAAAGGTAGGATTTGCACATAAAATACCACTTGCAACTCGAGCTAATTCTAATTGGGGATCTAGGATAGAAATATGTGTACCAAGTAAAATTTCTTTTTTCATTCCATAAGGTTTAAAGTCTTTCCACTCATTAATTCGCTGTAAATATCCTTTTCTTCCTAATTCTGGAAAGAGAACATATACATCTTTTGATTTATCAATTTTTGGGCGTAACTCTAAGCAGAATTGTTGCAATTCCTCACAATATTTTTGTTCTTCTTCGTTTAACATTGGAAAAACATTATCATTGAAAATTTTGAAGATATTTTCCAAGGACATTTTAGCAAGAATTTCATCGTTGATAATTTTCTCTTGAAACATTTTTTCGTCAATTCTAATAGTGTTTTTTATAATTTGAAAGAAAATATATTAATTACTCTAAATTTTTTATTGCAATTAAATTTTTGATATTGATAAAAATCAGGTAAAACAAAAAAAAGAATTAATTTTTAGTATCCACAATTTCGATTATTTTTCCATCTCGCATTTTTAGTATTCTTTCAGCAAGAGCCCCAACCATAGGATCATGGCTCACCATTAAAATCGTTTGATTAAGCTCCAAATTTAGTTCTCGCAATAATTTAACAATTTCCATTCCCATTTTTGTATCAAGTTCACCTGTTGGCTCATCAGCAATTAATATCGAAGGTTCATTACATAGTGCCCGAGCAATTGCAACTCGTTGTTGTTCTCCACCTGAAAGCTCTGATGGTAAGTGATCTTTCTTGTCACTTAGACCTACAAGGTCGAGGAACCTATTGACATTTCTTTCTATTTCTTGTTTAGTTTTAGCAGCAAATAACATTGGAAGTTCAACGTTTTCATAAGCGGAAAGAACTGGTACTAGATTATAAAACTGAAAAATGAACCCTATTTCCTTAAGTCTTAAATTTGTGCGCTGTTTATCATCCATATGAGCTATATTTGTTCTATTGATATATACCGCACCACTCGTAGGATTATCCAGTGCTCCTATCATATTTAAAAGCGTAGTTTTTCCAGAACCTGAAGGTCCCATAACTGATACGAATTCTCCTTTCTTAATGTTTATACTAACACCATTTAACGCTCTAATTTCAATCCCTTCAGTAATATTATAAATTTTAGTTAAATCAAAAGTTTGGATCATCGCATCAGGGTCGAGTTCATAATCTTTTGGCTCCTGAAATTCTAAATCTTGCTGTTTTGTCTTTTTAACTTTTCTCATTTTCTATACCTCTCATTTATTAATTATAAATCTCTTCAACAGGTTTTCCACCAGTTTTTTCACCAGTAAACACGCCATCGCTAAGAGTTATAATCCTATCTGCCACTTCAGCTATTCTTACATTATGGGTTACCATTAGAATTGACTCTCCAGTATTCTTTAAATCAAGGAAAATTTTCATAATGTTTGTTGTTGTCTCTGTATCAAGTTCACCTGTAGGTTCATCAGCAAGAATGATAAGAGGATCGTTAACTAACGCTCTAGCGATAGTTACTCTCTGCTGCTCTCCACCCGACATCTGTGTAGGTAAATGTTCCATACGTTCATCAAGTCCAATTCTTTTTAAAAGGCTTTTAACTTTTTCTTCTCTTTCCTTAGAATCCTTTTTATCGATGACCATTGGAAGCTCTACATTCTCATAAGCTGTAAGAATTGGAAAAAGATTATAAAACTGAAAAATTAATCCAATCTTTCTCAAACGCATTTTTTTATGTTGTTTATTGGTCATTTGTGTAACATCAAGTCCCATCCCCTTACCATCAACATTATATATAATCTTGCCTGAGTCTGGGAAGTCAAGAGCACCCAAACAATTTATTAAAGTTGTTTTTCCTGCACCAGAGGGTCCAACAATTGCAATAAACTCGCCCTTCCTAATTGTAAGATTAACATTGTTGAGTGCGGTGATGGTTGAATTACCTACTCGGTAACTTTTGACGAGATTATATACTTCAAGAACTATTTCAGGATCTATCCTAACTGCTCTTGCAGTGGACCTTTGTTCCTTGTTCATTCTTACTTTTTTCTTTTTAATTGATATTTTTAACACCTTCTTTTATATTATGTTATTATATTTACCTCGTTCTCACAGCATCTATAATGTTTAAGTTAGCCGCCCATTTTGCGGGATATCGCGAACTGAGAATTACCGTAATAAAAACTGTTAATACCAAAATTCCAATAGTTAACCATGGAATCGTGAAAGTGACTGAAAGAAATCCACCTGCAGGCATTGTATCTACCATTAAATACCCTTGGACTAAGCCAGCAAATATGCCTGTAAATACACCTAAAAGCGCCAAGATTAATGTTTCTCCCGATATTGATCGTATAACACCCTTTTTACTTAATCCTATTGATCTAAGCATCCCTATTTCCCTCCTGCGCGCCATGGTTGTTAATAGACTATGAAGGGTTAATCCAATCATTGCAATTATTATTGCAAAAATGAGTAAGCCGTTAGTGATGAAGGTAACTAAATTTAACATAGTTCTGAACATAGAACTCGCAAACGATTTGGTGAAACCAAAAATCACAAGATATCCTTTATCCTCTATATACGCTAATATTTCTTCTAGAACATCCTCGTCACTTGCTCCCTTCTCCACCCATGCAAACCAATCATAGACATTAGTTCTAATTACAAGAGTGAAAGTCTTAAGATCAATTATTGACCAAGCTCCTCCTGCCATAAAAAACAAATTTGACAGAAGCACATCTTTATAAGTTGCAATATTTTCAGGTTGATCACAGTGAACTAATACTGATGTTACCTTATCATTGGAGTAATTGGATCCCTTATAATCAGGATATACGATATCTCGTGCTTTTTCATAATTTATATATATAGAATTTCCACTAACATCATAACCTGTTTCAAAACCAGCATACCAATCATACTTTTCTGCATTATACAAAGTTGGTGTTTCTATAATTCCAACTATTTCAAATTCTGGCCATGTGAAAGGATTAGTAGGGTCATAAGTTGAAATGTCTACTCCAAATTTTAAACTATCAATAGTTAAATTATAATCACCATTATATGTGGAATTATGCCCTAATATTCTTAATTTTATATTATTCATTGAATCAACATAATAGTGGTTTAAATCGAAAATAAAAGTATTATTCTGTTCAGCAGTATTATTAATTGGTCCAAGTTTTTCAAAAACATTGGTATTAATGTTAAGAGCTTCTAATTCGAGATGATCCACTGTTGTATTTACAGAAGTTTCAATCGTAACATTAAGTACTTTATAAATATTAGGTGTAAGGAAACTTGTAGTAAGGTTAAGTGCTAGCCATTCTTGATTACTCACAAAAGAGACATAAACATTATCTGATAAATATAAATCTGCTGCGCTACCTGATGTTGATGTATAGTTATTAAGATATGGAGAAATAATTGCATTATAAGGAAAAATTCCTACTGAAATTGTGTCTGAAGCGAACTCTTGTGGAAAAATACTTATATTGTCACCAATGCTTAAAGTAGGATGATTTTTTATAAAAGATTCGTCGACTACACATATATTTCCCGTTGTAATATTTAGGATTTCTTCCATTGATGTTCCATTATATCCAATCTTCTGTTCTAAAAGACTATTGTTTCCAAAATATGAATCAGATTTTAAATTTCCACTAGATTCTGTATGAATACCAACTACAGGTGTTAGAAAATCTAATCCAATACCATCAAATATTGGTGTAAAATAATCCATTCTTGTTGTATAGTATTCAATTCCGCTAATACTATTTAAAATTGATTCCACCGTTGAAAAATTAAACCAATTTGGTTGAGCTATATCCAGCATAGGGTTTCCGGTTTGAGTTAATTGACGGAAAACCATATCTGTTCCTCCACCAGGTAGGTTTTCTGATGCAATTTCTTCATAAGCATTCCAAGAAATAAACATGTTATAGTTTTCTCCTTCGCTTATAATTCCTAAAAGATCAAGTGTTGAGAAGCCTTGTATACTTCTAACAATTGCAATTACACTCATATTTATTATAGTATTATCTTCATGCGCATTGTAAGAATCTCCATCGAGTAATGCTGTAAGGTTCGCATAAGTTACACCGAGAGAAAATTTAACAGATATATTTTCACCAACTTTCACGTCATACTTATCAGCAAATTTATTATCGATTATGATTTTATTTCCAGTCTCAATTTCATCCATCATTTCACTAAGAGACATTGATGAGGGGGATATGATTTCAGTTTTGGTCATATGTTCTTTAACTTTTACTGGATCTATTATATTCATCATAATAGATTGATTATATTGCCTATCAAGTAGGTTATGCCCTATCCATTCATTATTTATTTGAACAAGGGCATTTTGATGACTCACCCCCATCACATCTTCTACCCCAGATTGATTAAGAAGTCCATCCTCAAAAGATCTGGGTGTATTATAAGTGTATACTCTAATATCAGCACCCATAAAGTTATTAACAGTAGTATAAATACCTGCTCTCATTGAATCCATCATAACTGAGATTCCTATAAGAAAACTTGTTGTCAAAGCAATCATTGTGTATGTAAGGGTTGTCCGTTTCCGGTGTCTTAGGATATTCTTTTCTGTTAATAATCTCGTTTTTCTGAGATATGGAGAAAAGACCGTTACAAAAACCTTATTAATCGGTTTTAAACTAAGGGCCAATATCCATATAATCCCAAATAATATTAGTATAGGGGCAAACATTGTAAGTACCACACCTTGGGATGGACCTGCGTGCCCCTGAACTTCAGTTGTAGTTTCAGGTGCAGAATACATAAGCCAAAAACCAGAGAAAATAAGTAGACCTCCTAAAATAAAGAAAATCAGTTTTTTCCAATAATGTTTTTTCTCTCTTTTAGACTTTTCTTCAATAGGATTCAAATTTTCAATAATAGGCTTACGACTTGCTTTCCAGCTAGGATATAGTGATGCAAAAATGCAAGAAACTAAACCTACTATAAATGTTATTGCTAAAGTTGTTGGATATAAAACGACATTAAAATCAGAAATTACCAATCCTCCCACTTGAGATGCAATATCTTTAATAGTCTCTAATGTGACGGAAAAGATTACATAGGATATGAAGTAAGAACATATTGTACCAAAAAACGCTCCGATTATTCCCATTACTACACCTTGAGTTAAAAACATCTTGAAAGTTTCTGATTTAGATGCTCCTATTGCCTGAAACATCCCCGTCTCGTATTCTTGTTCTTTCTTAATGATATTAAAGATATTCCACATGAGGATGATTGAAAGGATTAATGCAATTATACCGAACATCAAAAACATGGTACGCATCGTACTCATTGTAGTATCTATCATCTCTATACTATCAGATTTTAAGTCATTAACTCTCCAATCCCTTCCATCATTAAGATCTGCTAAGCTGGTTTCTATTTTCTTAACAACAGAAGCTGTCTTATATATATCATCAACACCTACAACGCCCAGATTATATTCACCAGTATGATTTTCTATGCCATCTGCTAGTTCATGGGAGTTATTAATATTTACAAAGATACCTGGCCCTTGGGTAAGCATTGAAGTCGCTGAAGGATCTTCTGGATCAAAATCCCGTGCTTCTCCAATATCTCTTACTATAGCAACAACAGTATATTCGAGCCATGTCCCTGTATTTAGAGGATCATATCCTAAAAGTTCTCCATCTTTTGGGAAAATCCAAATACTATCATTTGCTTTAAAGTCTCTTCCTAATTGAATTTTGAGTGATTCTGAAATAACTACTACTTTATCTCCATTAATTGAGTGGTTGTATTCAAGAAGTTCTTCAATTGTGTCTTCATTACTAACTGAATCTAATATAAAAGGTTTTCCACCTAATTTTCGCTCATCTGCATCTAGATGATCAAGACCATTTATTCCTGTCCTAGTACTATTATCTACTTGATTCCCACTATCAGTTGCACTAGCAAAAACATTGAATCCTGAAATCCTGTAAGCTATTAATTCAATATGATTTATATCCTCGAGTTCACTATTAATCTCATCAGGATCAAACCAACCATCAGTACTATTTGCAGATCTAATTAATATATCTGCAGTACCCAATTGTTCATCAATAGTTTTAAGCATCATTACTTCGAAAGAATCTGAGACAATCATAACACCTCCAAACAAGGCAACACTGATAACTAATGTAATAGTTGTTAAGATATAGCGTATCTTTCGCCTTTTCATATTACGTAAAGCAATCTTTAGTATTACACCCATGTTTTCATTTACTCTTTTTTTTTAAATATTTTTTAATATAAATTTATACTTTAAATTAAAATATTTGTTAATATAATATCATTAATTCTAATATTTAAATTTATGTCGGATTTCGACATGTCAGAATTAGATATAAGATTTTCAAATAGAACTAATCGTTATTAATTATTTCTTCATTTTATTAATTTTGAGTATTTCTAATTCATTTTCCATTTCAACTTTATTCTTTCCTAAAATATCTAAAATTAAATTAAATATTTCAATGCGTTTGCAAAGAATTTCAATCTTTTCTTCAACAGATTTACCCATTAGAATTTGCTTATGATAAGGTTGACCAATAAAGTCGAGTAGAGGATTAGGAAGATTATCAACGTCTAAGACAGTTGAAACCATACTTAACAGTGACAAATTAATTTCTTGCTGTTTTTTTATCAATTTTTTTAAAATTTTTGTGCCTTTCATTGTTAAGGAGTATTCTTTGCTTTCTCTTTGACCTTGTTTCTTAGTTCTATATTCAATTAACCCTCTTTTAGTAAGATTATAAAGATATGGATACATTGTTGAACTGGTTGGTCGCCATTCACCAAAAGTATCTTCAGAAATCATTTTCATTAGCTTATAACCGTTAGCGGGTTCTTTTTCAAGAGCTAATAATATTAGCATGCTGATATAACCACTTTTCATTGACTGCTCAATAGCTTCAACAAATTTTATTTCTTCTTTTTTTTTCTCAGTACTCATTTTATAGAAATTTAAAAATTTTTAGATATATGTCAAATCTTTACATATCCAATTAAGATATAATATTTTCCTTATTTAAACTTAATGCATTATTACTCTTGTTCATGAAATAATTTATTTATAATTTTTTCCAGTGAAGGTATATCAATCTAAAAGAAAAAGATAGTTATATATAGTAACAATGGAATTTATTTGAAATTAAAATTAATATATTCCATTACTTTGTGTATCTCTTTCAGATGAGTTTCTTTTTTACCAAAAATATAAAATCTAACATCTGGACCAGTACCACTTGGCCTAAAATAGAGAGTAGAATCTTTACTTTTTAACTGATAAATGTCAATCATATTATTATTATCGGATAATGCATGGATATTATATTCTTTCTCCCCAATTACAATGTTTTTTCCATCATATTCTTTAAAATTCTTCATAATTCTTACTTTTTCTTCATCAATAGCAGGGATGGTACGGTTAATCCCCTTAATAGTCCAATCTATTGATTCAGAAATAATATACCCTCTACAAATTAGTTCTGAAATTAATACCAATGCTGGAACGGGATACTTATCCGAAATTAAAGGCAAATCTGTCGAAAATTCAAACGTTTTCATATCTGGATTCTTAGACACATTTAAAATATTTAAAGTATGTCCACCAGATTCTTCCCACATAACAACAATTAATTCTTCTTTATCTAAGCTATATTTTTCCATCAAATTTAGAATCCTTTCCTTTAGAGGATAAGGATTATCAATTTTTTTCAAACTTTTATCTTCTTGTTCAATATATAATATAGCAGTGTCAATTTTTGATTTATCAACTTCTACTCCAAAAAGGAAATATAATATAATTCCTAAATGTTTATAGCCGACACCTGTTAAGATGTTTAAAAAACTGGTATGATCCCCTCTTAAATCACTTGGGATCGTTCTAACATTCACTATTTTCTTATTATATTCCCTTGCTAATATATTATGCATTGCTGAGTAGATCTCATTAGGAATATAGATGAAATATTCTCCATTCTGTCTAACATATAGCGCAATTCTGTCTCTATCTGCATCTAACAAAAGTGCTAAATTAGAATTGCTCCTTCTCATTACTTCTTGTAGTTTTTCTTCCCGAATTTCCTTAATAGGATTTGGAGGATTAATTTCTTCTTCAATTAAAATTATGTTTGCTCCAAGTTGTTTAAACAAGTTGACAATTCCTCTAGCCTTTCCAAGATAGGGCCAAATTACAATATTTTTTCCTCTAATACTCTTTATCTCTAAAACTTTTGATAGTAGTTTTATTGTATAATCATTATTTATTTGCTCAGCATCAATTTGTATAGGGAGTATGTCAGGTTTAAGATGAACTTCTTTGATTTTTAAAGCTCTTCTTGATACATCCTTGAATAAATCTCCAGAAATTGGAATTGGATAATCGATATAGAATTTAATTCCATTCCAAGATAATTCATTATGAGATGCGGTTAATACTATTATTAAATTGATATCCTCTAACAAAGCTACTGAGGCGGCACCGTAAGGTGATGAAAGTTTAGATTCTCCGGGATCATCTTTTTGATAATAGATCTGATAACCATCATATCCAAATATTTGGGACGAATATTTTAATAGAATGTTTCTACTTGGACGATTATCAGTAACAATTAAAACTTTTAAATTTTGAGCATTTTTCATCTCTTTAAATTTTTGACTAATAGCTTTAAAGACTCTGAGAAACAGAAATAATTTACGGTTAGTTAAAATATATTTTTTTTTTCCATTTTCTTCTCTAATATCAAAAATTTGAATTCTCAATCCAGATGTAGGAGCAACAATAGGATCAATAATATTTTTTTCTTCTTCAGTTAACTTTGGAAATTTTAAGATTTTTATGCCCTCTTCCACTTCTTCTAATTCAACTTCATTTACTTCAAAATTAATCAGAATGCTCACCACTTAAATAATATAATAATAAGGAATAAAATTGAAGTTCTTATATTTTTTTTTATAATGATTTAAGAAGTTAGGTTTTTCAATAAGTAAATTCTTTTTTTATTTAGTATAACAATTATGTCGTCTCAGATATTGTACTTATAGCATCTCTTAATATGGCATGCATTTTCTCTCGATAATTAAGATTAATGGCAATCATACCATGTGTTTTTATTTCTCTGCCCCTATCAGAGAGAATTTTCTGGCAAAATTCAGGAGTAAGTCTATTTGGTAAATCTTGTTTATTTGCAATACCAATTACAAAAGTATCTTTATAGAATTTATCAAGAATATCATGAATAATCTCTTTTGAAGAATTAACATTTTCAAAGCTTGAATCCAATACTAATAACGCTATGTCTGTTCCATCAAGTAAACTTTTCCAGAGAGATCTAAAGTTGCTTTGACCAGCAAAATCCCAAAATACAATTTCACGATGAAGATCTTGAGAAATTTCCTCCCCATCGTAATTTGTAATATCAGCTGTGATGGTTGGAACATATTCTAAATCAATATCTTGCCCACATATCAGCTTTAATAATGTGGTCTTTCCGACACCTCCAAATCCAATAATTGATACTTTAATTGCTCCTAATATTGTATTATCCAATTCTTTTTCAAAATCATTAAAATAAGCACGATTTCCAGCCCAACTGCCATCCTCTAGGATTTTACCATACTTCTCAATAAATTTTGCTCTTAAAGTTAAAATTTTAGAATTAACAGTCGAATCATCATCCTCTAAATCGGTACAAACAACTATGATAATTTTATCAATTATAGTGTAATAATACTTGAAATCTTCAGTTGCAGTAGATTTAATGTCACTCTGACTGATTTCTTTCATAAAACCTGAAAAAGCACTTAAGAATCCAGCCAGTAGATCACGATCTACTTCAGAGCTCCCATAATTTCTGAATAACAATGATTTTCCATCTTTCGTTAAAATATTGATATACTGTATCAACTTGTCCACGTGAGAAGTTTTTTATAATTGTATAATATTAATTAAATAATAACTTTGGATAAAAAATAATTTTTTGTATAATACTTAACCTTTTATTTTAACTAGAGGTATCTGAATGACAGACACAGATGATTCGAATATAGGAGACCTTAATAAATTTATAGAGGAAACTAACGAAAAACTCTCAAAATTCTCATCCATACTCGAAAAATTTGGATTAGATTTGATTACAAAAATTGGTCAAACAAATTTGAAATTAAATATGCTGACAGATAAAATCGATGAATTAAGTAAAGCGACAATCGATGTTAAGGCATTAATACCTCAACTTAATAATGTAATTGAAAATCAAAAAATTCTAGAAGCTGAACTTGAATTAATTCGATCTTTAATACAGAAGTCAAGTATTTCAGTTCACCCTAAAGAAATGGAAAATGAGGTTGTTGAAAGAGATACTACTGCTACAGACAAAAAAGAAGCAATAATAAATCAACTTAACAACTTAAAAGATGAAGTTGATAACATAAATGACCCAATAAAAGTTATTAAAACTCTAGAAAATATAAAGGAAGATATTTTCGTATATACTGGCGGTCATAGAATCCTCTATGATATCTCCCAAATTATTAATAATTTAAATGAGAAGGATACAATTCCAGAAGATTTAAAGGAAATTATTAAAGAAAAGACAGTTTTTTGGAAAAATAAGTTATAACTCAAATATTCAACTATATATTGGGTAATTTTGTAATATGCTATAGAAACTTTTATTAATAATTGTATTAAATTAATATTTGATATCCAGAATTGTAAAAATATATAAATAATTTAGAAGAAAAAGGTTATAAATATGGGAAAAGGAAGAATTATTGCAATAATTGGGGCTGCTGTCGGAATCACTAGTGTTCTCCTTAGTTTACTTTTACCCCATTTATTCTCTTGGTACCACTATGATATAGATTCTCCAGGTGGACATTTTGGAATGTATCTTACAGCTTTTGGGAGTGTTATTGATGATATGCCATATCCAGTATCACTTGATATGGCTATGTTTGTATTGATCGGAGGTATCTTGGTGCTAGCTGGGGCAGGGTTATGTATTGTCGGTGGTGCTACAGAAATGAAAGTTCTTGGAATAATTGGCGGCATTTTGATGATTGTTGGTCCAGCCATGTTAGTTCTTGACCTTGTTGGTCAATTCAGTGATTTTGCAGAAGGTATAGGAGATATGGCTGATTATTATGGTGGAACTGTTTTTTTCGGCGGACATAGTCCAGCTCCAGGCGTTGGTATCACGTGGGGACTATGGATTGGTTATTTCATGGCTATTGGTGGTGGAATTTTAGGACTGATAGGTGGAACAACTATATAAATCTAAATTTATTTTTTTTTTGATAACTTCAGTATCCAATATTCAAAACCTATCTATGCGAAGTAGTTATAGTTTATAATAAACTGTGGCAGGACAGCAAGTACATTTTTCTGAGCTAGGACATGTTCCACAATTAGCTCCACAAGGACTTAATTCCACCAATTTTTTTGGGAGATGTAACTTCATTCTTTTAGGAAACTGTAACTTTTCAAAGAAAGTTAATTGAACTTTTTTTAATCCAAGAGTTCCTTGTGGATTTTTTTCAATAGTTTCAATCCACCACTTTTGTTTTTCTGGAAGGAAATATATAGAATAGAGTTCTCTTCCTTTTGTTGCCATAAAAGTAATATATGGACAATTTTTATAGCATTCTGCTATTTGGTTAGTTAATTCTTCAGTTTTTCCCTCACCGTATAAAAGTACACTGATTAATTTCTCTTCCATTCTTATCCGTTAAAAACTTAAATTTTGGTATATTTTGGTATTAACTAAAATTACTAGAGAAACCTTTATTAATAATTGGATTAAATTTATATTTAATAAAAATCGATATCCAGAAATATAAAAAAATATAATTCGGTTTTGAGAAAATTAATTAAAAACTAAAAAGGTTATAATTATGGGAAAAGGAAAAATCATAGCAATAGTTGGAGCTGTTGTCGGAATCTTGAGTGTCCTCCTTAGCTTAGTCGTACCCGAATTCTTCTCTTGGTACCACTATGAGATAGATGCTGGAGCTTATGGAAGTTTCGGAATTTATATGACTGCATTTGGGACTGTTGTTGAGGATATGCCATATGCAGTATCACTTGATATAGCCACATTTGTAATGATTGGAGGTATCTTGGTATTAGCAGGGGCAGGTTTATGTATTGTCGGTGCTCTTACAGAATTAAAACCCTTGGGTATAATTGGTGGTGTTTTGATGATTGTTGGTCCAACTATGTTAATTTTTGACCTTGTGGGTGAATTCAGTGATTTTGCAGAGACTATAGCATTAATATCTGACTACTATGGTGGAACTGTATTTTTCGGTTCACATAGCCCATATCCGGGTATCACTTTTATGTGGGGACTATGGGTTGGCTATTTCATTGCTTATGTTGGTGGAGTTTTGGGAATAATAGGTGGAGCAACAACATAATTTAAATTTTAAAACTCTTTTTTTTTTTTCTAAATTAATTTAATTAATATATTTTTAGATAAATAAGATTTAAAAAATTAAAAATTTGAAAAGTATTTAATCAGCCAATTTTGACTGATACGTTAGATCTGCTATTTTTTGAAAGATGGTTTTAACGCCTTCTCCTGTTAATGCAGAGGTTTC
>JBHLKV010000020.1:0-24663 GCA_048886305.1 Candidatus Hodarchaeota archaeon | reverse complement strand
CCTTAGTGAGGAAGATCAGATCTTTAAGGAAAAAGGTTAGTAAAGTAAAAAAGACAAAGCCAGTTATGGTAAGTAAGCGAGAAGAGATTATTAATAATAATCTGCAAGAAAGTACGAAAATTTTAAGTTTAGAATCAGTACAACCTGAGAAAATTAATAAAATTGAAAAATTTGATATAAAAAATGAGGATGTGAATTAAATGCCAAAGGGATTTATAATTACTGAATGGACAGAAGATCGAGGTTTGGCTGTCACACTTAATTATCCTGAAAGCCTAGACATCGATTTGGATGATATGATGCGCATTTTCTATGCTCATATAACAGGAGCAGGAGAAGCTGGGAATGTTTTGGTGAGACTAGAGAAAGCACGCTCCAATGTGGCAAGCTTTTTTACCGGTATGGATTCTACAAGACCCATAATGGTAAATTTAATGTTAGAATTAGGAGAAGACCCTGATATGTTTGGTGAGGCAGTAATTCGGGAAATTAACGAAACAACCTTAAACTATCTTCAACAAATGGGAACAGGAGTTTCTCAAACTTATGATGTTGTGAATGAATTAAAAAACTATCTTAGAAACACATTGTTTCTTTTGGAGAGGCTAAAAAATTTAACTAAGGAACAAAGATTAGCACAAATTTATACTAGTGAAAAGGGAAGAACAATTTTAGAGGTTTTACAAGATAAACCATTATCTAGGGGAGATTTACAAGCAATTCTCGAAGAAAAATTAAGTAAAATTATTTCAAATATTGAAGTAACATTAGATCCTTTCGTCAAAACAGGAATTGTCAAACAAGATTGGATTGAGGGGGATTCTGATATATCATTATTTCTACTTTCTGATTTTACTATTTTGAGAACACCTGTAGATAAACTAGTTGAAGACGCAAGAAAGAAGCTTCCTACTCCAGAATTGGCTACAGTATATCTTGAAGAGGTAAATAACTTCTTTAAAACCTATAAGCCTAGTTTAGAAGATAATCTAAAAATAGCTAAAAATATGATAAATCCTGACAAATATGACTTTATCACACTTTTTAGAGAACGAGCATATCCCATAAATAAAATTCCTAAAGGTCCTGGGGAAAGCGTTGAGCAAATTGGTGAATTTTTAAAAAGTATGGAACAAGATCAAATTATTAAACTGCTAAGGGATAGCAAGGGTACTCTATGGGTATTTTTATTTACAGATATTGTAACCCACACATTTTATCCCGAATATATGATTGAAAAAATTCGACAACAGCGCGTTGATGGGAAAATAAAAAAAGAAATAGCAATAAAACATTTAGAATTACTCGAAGAAGCGTATAAAAAATAATTAGGTGTTGCATGAAAAGTGTCGCATGAAGAAACATCAGCAACGAAACATGTTTTAGAACTTATTGGATTAGCACATGATGAAGTTGAGACTTATTTTAAAATATCAGGAAGAGGTCCGGTAATGCCTGGCGAAATTGCATTACTAGCTGATGTTAATGAAGAAAGAGCAGAACAGATAGCGAAAAATTTATTCGAAAAGGGCTTAGTTAGAGAAATCCCTGGAAAAACACCCTTTTATATGGCTTTACCTCCATATGCTGCACTATTGAATCAAATTCACTATTTTAAAGACACAATCAAAACATTTCAGCAAGTTTCACCTAAAAATTTGCAAGAACGATTTGATTCCATGGAAGAACATTCAACAAAATTAAAGAAACTAGATGATTATAAAACTTATATTCAGGTTATGAAAACTAAGCTCCCTGCTCAGATAAAAACTCAGTTTGACAAATTTGAGAATGAACTTGATCAAGTAAAGAGATTTCATGATGTTAAAAGATTTATTTTAAACTTAAAAGAGATTGTACCAGCAGATATTACGAAAGAATTTGATGTTATGGAATCTAGATTGGAAACAATCAAATCCGAGATTTCAAATAAGTTTGAAACTCAATTTCGAATCGGAGCATTAAAAGCCATGGCTGAAAAAATCGTCTCTCGTGTTGTTTCTGAACAATTTAATGAAATGACGGATTATTTCAAAACTAAATTCGTTGCAACGACACAAAATATGCTTGATCAAGTTATTAATCAATTAGGTAGTCTTTCTGATACAGCTGGTGAAATAAGCACAGATTTAGGCTCTGTATTTACAGATATAGAATCTGGATTGAAAAATACTTTAGAAGATTTAGAGAAAAGAGTAACTGGTGTATATGATGACATTATAGCTGGTATTGCTGAATTAAAGAATTTATTCCAGACAGAAATTTTTGAAACTCTTCAAACTGATATAATAAATAATATAATTGATCAACTAGAAGGCGCTGAAGCCACAATGCAAGAATTCTGGGATCGTTCTAAGGAAGCCTCAATGTTAAGTTTTAAAGATGTATGGTTTGTAAGGAGTATCGAAGGAATGAGAGCACAAATTAATGAAGCAATCCCTCGGGTTAAAATGAGAATTTATATAATTGCTCCTAAACTAGAAGATGTCGATTTCATAGCTCTTTCTAAGGTAAAAAAGCATATAAACGTTAGGATATCTGCTAATTTTGATTTAAGTAATCCCAATGATGTTAGCATCTTAAATCAAACCAGCCAATATCCTAATTTTGATGTAAGACATTATCCAAGAGAAAATATATGGTCAATAAATAGAGATTATGAAGAAGTAATAGTTTGTGTAATTTCTAAAGATTTAGATCTCGGAACTATGCAAGTCGCAGGTATGGGTTCTGTACTTGAGGAGCATATTAAACTATTTGCTGGTTTACTTGAAGATGTATGGATGCAAAGTAAAAAAATAGATCAAATTGGATTTGTACCTCAACAATATCAACAACCCTTAAAACCAAAGATATCAAAAGAACCTGTTCAAAAGGTTTCAATACCAAAAGAAAAACCAAAAGATATTACTATACCAGAACCCGTTAAGCCTCTCGAAATACCATCAGAACCAATAGAAGTTGAGGCCAAAACCGAGACTTATATTGGTACCATTAGTCCCGTTGATGCTAACCTTTCAAATCAATTCGATAGTTTAATAAAGAATTTAGAAACATTGCCTGGATATGAATTAGCGGCAGGATTACAAATTCTACAGGATGAAATTCTCGAAAAAAAAGGTTTTAGCGCTATTCTAAGGCAAATAAGAATAGAGGTCTCTGCTCTCAAATCTATCCCTAAGATATTAGACCTATCTGAGAAAGAAGTGTTATTAAAAAAAATTAACTTCTGGAGAAGTAAATTACAACTATAAAACTTTTTTTTATCTTATTTTAAATTAAAACAAGAAAGGATTTTTTATCCCTAGATATTTTTCTATAACATCAAGTATATCTTCTTTCTTACCAATATAACTGATTAATTTATGTATTGCTTTACCATGAGAAGCATTATCAATTGTATTAAATGGATTTAACTGAAGCTCAATTTCCCCATAATTTAATAGAGTTTTATTTGGAGACTCAGAATTATATGATTGTATAACCCCTATCTCAGAATCGGGATTATCTCTTGCTACGTCAAAACATTCCTCTTGAGTTCTTGGAATATCGTCAGATAATTTAATTAAAAATCCAAAATCTTCAGATTCTGGAATTTTAAGTACATAACCAATTTTTCCTTTCCTTTCATAATTTATATCTTCTGGTCGAATTGCAAGTTTGTAGATATCATCCACATCTATTTTATAGGCTACATAATTTTCTCCAATTTTTAAACGATTTGAAGGAATTTTTCTAAAATATGATAAAGGTTTTGGATCGGGTTTAGTTGGTACAAGGACAGTACCAGGATTTAAAGACCCTCCACTAATAATACATGATAAAGACCAACCATTAACCTTTAAATTTGGTCGATATAGTACACAATCATCTAAAATTTCTATCCCACTATAATTAATACCGGTTCTAATGGGTTCCTCAATAAGTTTAAATTGACGAGTGATTTCCCCTTGGTAACCTTGCTTAGTTCTTTGATTTATCACAAAAATTCCACTAGATACCGTACAAGAAGTCTCTGAAATCGCAAGTATTTCATAATTAGCAGGATCTAAGGAAGACGGACATTCCCAATCTCTAAAATTCTCAGGATCTTTATAAAAGAAGTCTCGTTCAGGGCTTATCCAATATCTTTCTCCCCCAATTGCTCTGTTTCTTGTTTCAATAACTTCTTTAGGATTAGAATTTACCCATAGTAAATTATACGAATTTTTTTGAGGAAAAATACCTAAAAGTCGACCACCATATTCAGATATAATAACTGAGCTTATTTTCTTATGTTTTAACTCAACAAGATTAGTGGTATTCCCAATAGAGGTTAACAGAGCATCTTTAGTATAATAGTTCATATTTAAAATTTGTAATTAAGGATTTTAAGATTTTTTTGTTTTCTCAAAATAATTTTATTATAGAAATTTTTTTAAAATACCAAAACAATTTTCTACTATTAAAAATTAGGTGATTAAAATCCCAAAAGTTGTTCATTTTGAAATTAATGCTGATGATCCAGTACGAGCTAAAGCATTTTATGAGAATGTTTTCAAATGGAAAATAGAAAAATGGGAAGGACCTATGGAATACTGGGTAATTGAAGCAGGAGAGGAAAGTGAAGAAGGAATAAATGGTGGTTTACAAAAAAGAGAAGATTCAGAAGATCAGATTTTCAATTATATCAAAGTTCCTTCGGTTGATGAAACAAGTAAAAAGATAGAAGATAATGGAGGTAATCTAGTTTCCCCCAAAATAGCAGTACCTGGAATTGGATACTTCTATATGTTTAAAGATACAGAAGGAAACAAACTTGGCATAATGGAAGAAGATGAATCAGCAAAATAAAATTTTTAAATTACTTTTTTTTATTTCTCATACCCTACTTTTACTATCATTGATAGAGTTTCATCAAAAGTCTGACCCTCAACTGCAATTTTAAAAGGCATCTCTTCTGAGTGAAATAACTCAGTAAAATAGCCTAACCAGTAAGCAGAATAACGTTTATTTTGTCTATGTCGAAATAAAAGATGATACTCATCTTCCTTTTCTTTTTTAACATCAATTGTATAAAAGTAATTCGCAACAACCCATATCTTTTGAATTGTTTGTATTATCTCTTCAATCGTTAAACTCTTAAGTGGTTTACCTGTATACCATAATATAATATCAATAGCCACATTCTTACGCCAAGGCTTTGTTAAACTTTCTTCTGGAGCTTCAGCAGCAGCGATGAGCTGATTAAAGGTAGTTTTACCAATAAGCATCATTTTCATTTCATCCCTTGCTCGAACCCATAGATCTCTATCGAGATTTTTTTGATCCCCAAAATATTTTACGGCACGTTCTATAAATGAAATATTAGATTCCTGTTCGTCTTTATATTTTTCAATAATGGCATGGATTTCAGGTGAAATTGAATTAAAATCATCATAACATTTAACTGCATTTTTTACCAAGTCTGAAATAGTAGTTCCATGTTCCTTATATTTATCAATTAAGTTCCTAGTTTCATCACTTACTTTAACGTAAATCGGCTTATCTTTAGGTTCAGGCTCTTTAATTTCGTCTTTTTGTGGATCATCAGAAATTTCGTTTTCATCCGTTATAAGAATCAACTCCTAAAAATTATTTACCAATGCCTTAATTTGAATATATATTTTTATATTTATATAATTTGATCTTATTATTTAAAGTAAATACAGTATTAAAAATTGTTTTTCTTTATATATATAAAGATATATATGATCAATCTTCTATTTATTTTTGTTTTATATATTTTTACCATTAATTGGATTTTGTAAAAATTTAATCCTTATAGAGAACGAAATCTATTGTTAGACTCAAAATATTTTTAATCTCTACTAATAGAGAATTATTTATTGTATATTTTTCAAAATTATTTTTTATAAATTATAACTATATATAACTATATATATCTAAATACTTTATTTAAACCTTTAAAGTTCTTTTTTTTTTAAAGATCATAAATTGATCATAACATTTAAATATATACCTATATAAAGATATATTTGGGAAGTTTAAAAATATAAAAAAATATAAAAATATATGAGAAAAATGGCTTGGATGATCCCCATCATTGCGGATAGACGAAATCGAGGTCTCCATAAAATTGGAATATTAATATCCGTTTTATTACTATTTCTGGGACTTGGTGTTTTCTTTTTTAGCTCTCTTGGTTTTAACAAATTTGATGGTTTTGCAATTCATTCAATATGGATTATTGGAGGTATTATCTTTTTAATATCAATCTTTGCAATCGTAGGTATTATTGCAACAGTAGCGAGTGCAAGTTCTGAAAAAGTAAAAATAAATAGTTCTAAACTAAAGTTAAATGAATCTGAAAAGTTAAACTCTAAAGATAATCCATATATCATTCGAAGGCCTCCTCAAAATCATCTAGAAACAATTTTACATGAAAAATCAAAAAAAGTTATCCCTACTCCCCAAGAAATTCATTTCTGTCAATATTGTGGAGCAAAGATAGAGAAAGATGCAAGATTTTGTCATGAATGTGGAATGAAAGTAAAGAAGTAATAATTTTTTAGAATTTTTTTAAAGTAATTAAATTTGTATCATGATTAAAAAATCCCAAATAAATAGATTTAGGAATTTACGGTGGAAGAGAAAAGATACTTTTGCGATAGTTTTAATTCTTTCTATAGGGACAATCATGACTTCAGTCAGTTTTTCTTTTAATCAACTTTATGATGTATTTTTTAGTATTTGTTTAGGTTTATTTGTTGGGGGAATTCTATTATCTATTATATCAACGTTTTTAGCTCAGATGGAGTCAAACATTTCAGGAGAAGGTGATCTGGATGTTGAACTAGATGTAGATGGTGATGTTGATGTAGATATTGACACAGATGTTGATATCGACATT
This sequence comes from Candidatus Hodarchaeota archaeon, assembly GCA_048886305.1. GTDB lineage: Archaea > Asgardarchaeota > Lokiarchaeia > Sigyniarchaeales > SOKP01 > Loki-b32. The sequence goes on along the minus strand of JBHLKV010000020.1, from coordinate 17,771 downwards.
GATACTGATATTGATATTGATTCTGATGTTGATATTGATATCGATGCAGAGGTAGATGTTGATATAGATTATGATATGGGGGCTGAAATTGAAGTAGATGCAGTTGAAGTGGATGCGGGGGTAGAAGTAGACTCGGATATTGATGTTGATGTGGAAACAGAGAGTGAATTTGATGCAAATTTATCTGATATTACCCCCGCACCAATAATGCTATTATTATCTACAGTATTTTTGGTATTTGGGATTTCTGGTATAATATTATATTATTCTATCATTGAAACATTGAGATTTGTCATCCTTTTTCTTACTCCCCTTTTTTCGTATATCACATCAAAGTTTATTAATTATGGCTGGAAAAAATTAGCAAAATCAAGATATTATAGCATATCATCCACTATGAACTTAATTGGCAAAAAGGGAGAAATTATTTTACCAGTTGATAGAAGGGGAGGAATCATAAAAATTCCTTCTACTACACCTATGAAATTTGAAAGATTACATGTTAAGCCATTAGTAGAGGGATCCGAATTCGACAGGGGAGATTCTGTTTATATTTGTGATGTAAAAAATGGTTATTTATTAGTTGATAATAATAAAAAATTAATAAAAAGTAAGAGGTGGTGAAGGATTGAGTGTTAAAGAAGAGATTTTGGATAAGATAATAATTATTGAAAATTTGAATGAAAAAAATGAAGAATCCTTGAAGGAACACAGGAAAGATGTTAAAAAACAACAATTTTTTAGAGGTCGCAGATTAAAACCTAAATTTGTTTTCACTTTTGTAATGTATATTATTTTGATATTAACATTTATGATTGTCCCATTAATGATAACACTATTAATCACCGAGTTTGGAGGATAAGTCCAATCTTTGAGAAGGATTAATATTAAAATTACAAAATTTGATAAGAAAAGAATAAAAAATTAAATAAAAATTAGAAAAAAAGGAGGTTTGAAGAGAAAAAAGTGTTATTTGTAGAATTAAATCCATGGTTTGTGGGGTTAGGTGTTGCTATTCCAATAATTCTGTTCTTGTTCATAATTTTCTTTGCTGCACGATATAGAAAGTTCAAGACAAACCAATTTGTTATTCATTTACGAAATGGTAAGGTTAAGCATGCTGGTTTAGGGGGCTCATTAATATTATTGCCATTAATAGATGAATATATAGTAATCCCAACTACAAGTATCCAAACAAAGCTCGAAGCACATGAACAAGTAGTTTCAAAAGAATATCAGAACATTGAAATTGAGGGATTATTAATTTGGAAAGTTGTTGACCCTGAAAAAGCTTTTAGTGCTGTCTCATGGATTTATAGAGACGAGAATTATGTAGAAAAAATATTAAAAGGTGCCGCAGAAGCGATTATTCGTACAACATGTGCTAATATGCCCCTTGAGTTAATTATACGTGAAAGAAGAGAAATTATCGATCATGTTGAGAAGGATTTACATGAATTAACAGCAGATTGGGGTATAATAATCGAATCAATAGAAATTTTAGAGGTTATTATTCAAGAACAAGAGTTAAAGAAAAATATGGAGGCTACCAAAAAAGCAGAAGAATTCAGAAAAGCAAGAATAGCTAAAGCTGAAGCAGAAAGAGAGTCAAAATTGCGGGAATTAGAGGTAAAAAATGAAATTGGAATTCAGGAACAATTTGTTGAGAGAGAAGTTGAGTTACGGAGAAAAGATAAAGAAATTGCTATTGCTGAACAAGAACGAGAGCGTAAAAAAATTGAAGCTGATGGTGAGAGACAAAAGAAAGTTATTGAAGCCGATGCTGATGCCCAACAGATCAGGAAAAAATTAATTGCTCAAGCAGAAGGTGAAGCTGAAAACATCAAACAACAAATGCTTGCCCAAGCTGAAGGTTTTCTAAAACAAGTAGAAGCAATGAGTAGTGCTGATGAGCGCTTTTTAGCAGTTCAATTAACGAATATTTTACCCGAGATATTTAAAAATTTAAATCCTGATAAGATGTTCATTATGGGAGATGGTAATGAGACATTTTCATCACTTTCGAGGGCAATAATGCCATTTTTGCAACTATTACCGGAATATTCTGATAAGATCAAGGATTTCTTCAACAATGGTGGAGCAAAGAAGCTTAAAGAGGTTTTAGTTAAGAAATAATCAAGTGAATCAGAAGAAAATTAAGATTTCTGAAAACCATCAAATAGATAAAAAATTTTTATTTTTTTTTAATTTTCAATAAATCTTACCGCTAAGATAGCGCGTGTCGCTCTGAGAATATGTAATTTTTAATAAAAAATTATTTAAACCTTTAATTATTAGTGGATAATTACTAATAAACAATTTTTAGATGGAATAAATATGATTCTTTACCTTTTTGTGGCTTGTATTTTCATATTTGCAGCCTTAGAACTTTATGGTGAGTACAAAGATAACTATACATTAATTATAGCCTTTAAACCACTTGTTTTGCCTTTTATCGTTCTGTTTTATATATTTGGAGCTCATCCAAACATTGATTGGTTAATAGTGGTTGCTCTACTATGTGGTTGGGCGGGGGATATTCTATTGATGTTAAAAGATGGAAAATGGTTTTTATATGGAATGGTGGCATTTTTATTCAACCAAATATTCTTTATAATTTCCTTTTTCATATCCATAAGTGATATCTCTGATTTTAATATTTGGGGTTTATTCTTGCTTGGACCTGTAATTTTGGCTATGTTATTTGCTGTTCCAAAATTTATCAATAAAACTGGAGATTTAAAGATTCCCGTATTAGTCTATATTGTTGCTATACTATTAATGCATATTGCCGCAGTTTTACGGTTAGCTGAATTTACAGGATTAGAGTTTATTTTTATTTATGTTGGCTCGATATTTTTTATTGTTTCTGATATTTTCCTTGCTCTGAATAAATGGGACAAGGCAGCTAAGCAAAAGAGAATAATTAACATGATAACGTACTTTCTAGCCCAATTTTACATAGCATTAGGAGCAGTATTCACCAGTTTAATGTAACTATTAATAATTATCAACTTTTTTTCTTTTATTTTTCAAGAAATTTTGTTATTATCTTATTAAATCTTTTAAATATTGAGGTATTGCCATCGAAAGCTATCAAATCCATCCTAAATTCTTCAATGAATAATTTTTCTATTTTTCTTAGATAATCATTAATACCTTTTTCTTTATCTCTATTAGCGGATTTTAAAATAAAGTATATATTATAAAGTTGATTACAGAGAAAGTTATAATTGAAGTCTCCTATTCTAATAACACTACGATATTTTTCCTTATTCTCATCAACATATGTTTTGGCAAATGATTGAATTGCTGAAAAAAACCCACTTTTTATCTCTGTATTCAAGTCTTCATCAGGAGGAAACTTGAATAGAGTTAATCCTTTTGAATTAATTATCAAAAACTCATCAATTGACATTTTCTAATTCAAATTTCTCCTTTACAATAAATTAAAACAATACTTAATTGTAAATTACTCAACTAGCCAATATTCTTATATTTAAACTTTTATTTATTAGATGTTTTTTTCAATCAAAAGAACGAACATGAATTATTAGATTAAAAAGTGAAGAGTGGAGAAGATAGTTTACTTTTAAAATTGAGATAATATTATAAATTGTATATATTATTTATCTGAGGTGCTAAAAATGGAGAAGAAATATACTAATGCAAATCAAAAAATGTAGGATGAATTTGCTAAAGAGCACTTTCAAGTTGAAAATGAATATTATAATGTGAAAGCATTTCTTGAAGGAAAAACTTCATTAAGACAATTTGAACTTCAAGAAATGGGTGATTTAAAAGGTAAGAAGTTATTACATCTTCAATGTCATTTTGGATTAGATACTCTTTCTTGGGCTCGAGAAGGAGCAATTGTTACAGGTATTGATTTTTCAGGTGAGGCTATAAGGTTAGCAAATTTGTTGGCCAGTAAAGCAAATCTTTCAGGAAATTTTATCAAAACAAATCTTTATGATTTACCAAATGTACTTTCTAAAAAATTCGATATCGTTTATACATCTATAGGAGTATTATGCTGGCTTAATGATCTTAAAAAATGGGCTGAAATTATATCACATTTCTTAAAATCAGAAGGATTCTTTTATATTGCGGATGGTCATCCAGTCAAAAATATGTTTGATAATGAGCATCAGAAGGAATTAAAATTTAAATATGATTATTTTCACAAATCAGAACCAATAGAATTTATTGCTGAAGGTTCTTATGCGTCAGATGATTCTCATATGAGTCCACATAAAGAATATGAGTGGAATCACAGTGTGTCAGACATTATCAATTCATTAATACAAGCAGGGTTAAAAATTGAATTCTTTAATGAACACCCTTTTACATCATACAAATTATTTGCCTTTTCAGAAAAAGATTCTGATGGATATTATAGATTGAAAAATCAGAAAGCTGAGATTCCACTTCTTTTTACATTAAAAGCGTCAAAATTGTAGGTTATCCATTGATTCTTTATTACAAAAAATATAATATCCTCCTCTTTTTTATTTTAAATTTATTTGGTAAAAAAATTTTTAATTTAACATTAATTACTTAGTTTGTTGGAAGTTTAATTATGCCTCCGTTGCTTAGGTGGTAGAGCGTTGCCTTGGTAAGGCAAAGGTCGCGGGTTCAAAAGTGAGAAAATAAATCCTATTTTCCTCGGAAATTCCCGCCGGGGGCTTAAAGTCCATTATATTGCCGGTGTGGCTTAGCTGGTTATAAAGCCTTGGTGATTATGCTTGATCACAGCGCCAGACTCATAATCCTTCTGAAAAAATGGGTCAGACTGGATGTACTCTGGAGGTCGTGGGCTCGAATCCCACCACCGGCACTCTTATTCTTTATTTTTATCTAAATCCTCTAGTGATTTAAACTGATATCTAGTTTTTACCTAAAAGGTTTTTTATTCCAAAATCTTAAATTAAATTGTTATGAAACCACTTAATTCGGGAAAGATCACTTCTGAAGAGATGGCAATTTTAGATAATAACTCTGAATGGCTGGGTATTCCAAAGGGTTATTTAATGGAATGTGCAGGCTATACTTTTGCAAGCGAAGTCATGAACAGAGGCTATTTAAGATCTAGTTCGAAAGTAGCTATTTTTTGCGGAACTGGTAATAATGGAGGTGACGGTTTTGTCATAGCAAGGCATTTATCTTCCTATGGTATTAGATCACTCGTAATTTTAATAGGAGATCCTGATAAGATAAGGACTAATGAAGCACAATTAAACTGGAATATAATTTTTAATAATCTTACTTATTCAATAGATATTGAAATCATTAGAGATTCAAAAAATTTAAGCGCTATTAGTAGTATTATTGAAAAGGACAAAAATTATAATTTAATAGTAGATGGATTATTAGGAACAGGGATTCAGGGGAAAATTAGGGAACCAATTGCATCCACAATAGATTTAATTAACGATCTTAAAAAACAAGATCCAGAAAGACTTAAAGTTGTCGCGATCGATGTTCCTTCTGGTTTAGATCCAAATTCCGGAAAAGTACCTGATAAGGCAGTTAAGGCAGATTTAGTTATAACTTTCCATAGATCCAAAATTGGAATGTCTAGATCTAATGAATACATGAAAGAGATTATAGAAAAGTCAATAGGTATTCCACAAGAAGCTAGTTTGTTTGTTGGAAGAGGTGATTTAATCCCTTCTTTAAAAGTAAGAAAAATAGATGCTTTTAAAGGTCAGTTTGGGAAAATTTTAATAATAGGTGGCTCAAAAAATTATTCTGGAGCACCTGCTTATGCTTCTCTGACAGCAATTCATTTTGGATGTGATTTAGTAATAACTTATGTACCAGAAGTTATCGGTAATGTTATTAAAAGTTATTCACCAAATATGATCGTTAGAACTAATCCAGGAAATTGGTTAAACATAAAAGCCCTAGAAGAGATAAAAGAATTAATAGATTGGTCAAATGCAATAGTAATTGGTCCTGGTTTAGGTATAGAAAAAGAAACAGAAGAATTAATTGTAGAACTCCTAGTGTATTTAAAAGAGAAAAAGAAATCTTTCGTACTAGATGCTGATGCATTAAAATTAGTTAAGAATCATCTAGATATAGTTAAAAGTGCTAGAGCTATCCTAACACCTCATCAAGGGGAACTAAAAATAATGGTTAATTTGGATTTACCCTCTTATGATAAAATTGAAGAAAGAGCAGATATGATTTCTGCTCTGGCGAAAAAACTTAATACTACTTTTGTAGTAAAAGGTCCATATGATTACATTATAAATAATAAAAAACTAAAAATTAATAAAACAGGTTGTCCTGAAATGTCAATTGGAGGAACTGGCGATGTTTTAGCAGGATTATGTGCCTCCTTTCTAGCAACAAATAATGGTCTTTTTGAATCTGCATGTTCTGCATCATTTCTTAATGGTTACATAGGAGAATATTGTAAAAAAAATTTAGGAGATCGCTTTACGACAACGGATATGATAGCTAACATTAGTGATGCAATTGATAGTATAATCCGTTCTTAACATTTTTGAAAAGAATTAAAAGTAATTAAAAAAATATAAGATTGTTAGGAAGTGAATTTTTGTTAAAATAAAAGTTTATTAACTCCTAATATTATTATATACTTAATTAATCATAATGAATCTTTGAGTTGAGGTAAAATTGGTTGGACTTCAAGTGTTTTTAATTAGACCTGATGGTACAACTACTGAAATTACTTCTGAAGGGCCGATAAAAGACGTTTTAGAAACTAGTGAATGCTACGTTATAGTTGCTGATGAAGTTAGAAAAGTATATCTCTGGAAAGGGATAACTAGTAGCGTTAGATCTAAATTTATTGGAGCTAAACGAAGTCAAGAAATCAGAGGTCAAGTTGGTTTACATTATGCAGTAGTTCCGCTTGATGAGGGCGAAGAAGAACCAGAATTTATAAGTTTGATTGGCGGAAAAACAGTAGCAGGTCATGCAAAAGAGATTAAAGCTGAACCAGTCACAGAAGCATCAGTTCCAGCGGTGCATCCTTTAAGGGAAAAAAATATTTTTGGTACTCCAAGACCAGCTGAAGGGATGAATATAGCAGGAAGTAAAGAACGTGCTGCTATAAATAGAGGACCTCTATACACAGGAGAAGGTTCCATGGCTGCTCTTATGCGAGATGAAAGCCAAGTAGATTTTCAAGGTGTTATGAAAAAATTAGAAGAAATTCAGATACCTGCTGGTTTTGAAAGAGAACTTATCATTATTGGAAATCAAGCATATTCAGTAGTCGAAAAGGTTCAGCAATTTTTAGGTAAGAAAGAAGTTACAAAGGAGATATCTAAAGTAGGGTCTATTCCAGAAGGTATCTTTTTTGCTGAGGATTATTCACCTCGCATTTTATCAGAAGATGGAAAAATTATTGCTATTGAATTTTTAAAAAGGGCTGGCACACCAACAAAGCCAGTACAAACAAAGGATAAAAGAGAACTTTTAAAAGAACAAATTAAAGAACAACTTGGTGGAAATTAGAAATATTTTCCTTTCCAGCTTCTATTTTCTTATTAAATCTTTCTAAAATAATTTATTATTAAAAGCAAAATCCTAAACTCACTTTCTTTTAATTGATACTTCAACTAAACTGAGAAAACCATAACTAGACTTTAAAATATACCTAGGATTTAAAATTTGAGATATAAATTTTTAAACCTAAAACACTTTATAATTATTAATTGAATCAAAAATAATAGTTGCTGCCAAAATTGTCCGATTTAACACCCCAAGAAGCTCAAAGCTTAAGTAAGTTTTTAGGTAGTATAACTGAATACACAGAGTTAGAAGCCCTAGCTTTGGTGACTCGTGAAGGCTTACGCTTAGCATTTTCATGTGTTCCTGGGTATAACATAGATCCAGATTTATTTTCAAGTCTTAGTGCTGTAGTTATGCAATCTGGCTATGACGCAGTTAATTCTCTTGGATATACTAATATGCTAGAAGTAGTATTAAGGGGAGAAAATGGATTTATTATTCTCTCAGCAGCCGGAAGGTTCTTTCTCATGGGTGCCTCAAGACAAACTGCAGATCTGGGTAAAGTTGTAACGGTATTCAGATATTATGCAGGAGAGATAGCTAAACGATACCCAATGTCATAATTTTTTAACTTTTATTAAAATAAATTTTAGTAGAATATCTGTAAGGAATTATAATTTTTGGATTAATTATGATTTTCAAGTTAAATCCCCATTATTGTGTTATTATAAAAACACTTATTTTAAAAAAGATAAATATATTAATTTATAGATAGTGTAAAAATAAATTTGAGATTTTATCATGCCAGAAATTAAAATATTTGTCGATGTGAATGAAGAAATTACAAATAAAGTTGTAGTTTGTCAATCCAACGCTGATAAATTAGGAGTTAAAAATGGTGGGTCAGTAGAAGTTGTAAATCCTGATAATAACTTAAAGAAAACTGCAACTATAGAGATATCCGATATGGTCCTAGATTTTGCAGGGCAAGTTGCGAAAAATATTCTTGAGGATTTACAATTTAGTGGAGTTGAATTAGCTATTCGACCCTTAATTACGGCAGCACCCCTTACACCTACGTTAAAAATTCCAAAAGTTCCAGCACCAAAACCAACTCCAACGCCTCAACCAACCCAACCATCTACTTTATCTCCATTACCTACACCACCACCTAGTGTAACTCCATCCCCTCAGCCTATACCTGAACCAACTCTTATACCAACTCCTCCTCAACCTACAATAACTCCACAACCAGCACCGATGCCCCAGTTTAAACCGCCTCCTCAGCCCACTCCTACCCCTCAACCTTCATTATCTCCATTACCTACACCACCACTTCAGCCTAGTCCTACTCAACTAACTCAGCCAATTATTGGACAACCTTCAATGGAATCCGCAGCTCCAGCAGAACCATATCCAAATAAAATAGACGTAAATATGTTACAGAGTCAGAAAAATGGAATAATTTTAACCCCAGTTATTGATAATTCAATAGAAGGAGGAAGAATACAACTAAGTCCTTCTATAATTCAACGATTAGGTCTAGGACAAGGAATGCTAATAGCATGGGAAGATCCATTAACACGAGCTATGGGTTCAGCAAGAATATATACAGCAAACATTTTAGACACTCAAATCAAAATGAGTCAGGACACTAAAGAGGATACAAACGTCCATTCTCAACAAATTGTTGTATATTCTACAGAACCTCCAATACAAAGGGCATCAGAAATAATGCTTGAGGTTCAATCGCAACCAAATTTAATGGGACATGCATTAGTTAGCCCCAGAACTCAACATACCCTTTCAATAATGCAAGATGATATTCTTGCGTTTGAAGATGAACTAACAGGAGCTATAGGAGCAGGTAAAGTTGAAATCTTGGAATCAGTAGCAGACAATACTATTATCATCGATAGTGAAATTCTTGAAGCATCAGGTATCGGGAGCTTTGAGGTTAAGGTCTCGAAAAATCAAAGAGCTATTATCCCCCTCCAAAATGTATCGCTAGGAATTTCCCCTATTTCTGGTGAAAATATGTGGGAAATTATAAGTACTGCTCGACAGAATGTAGCTTCCATGAAAGGCTGGATCTCAAATTATATTATTTTCAAAGGAATAAAACTTAGATGGTCAGCAGTTAATATTGCTTGTTCGATATTAAATACTGTTCCCGATCTAACGGGGGATATTTTTGCTAAGGTAACAGAAAATACAGCATTAAGTTTAAGTCCAACAGGATTAGTCCCTTTTAATGCTATTTTAATAATTGATATCAGCCGGTCAATGATGGCAAGGGATGTTTTTGTTACAAACATAGCTCCTGCTATAGAAGGGATTAAAGCGGCTATGGAATCTAGAGAAATTCAAGAATTTTTAAAACATTTCAAAGATGGTATTTATATACCCCGTAGAATATCAGCAGCATTTGCGGCAGTACTTTTCTTAAGTGAAAAAGTTGGAAGGGGCTTTGGAGAAAAAGTTTCTGTAATACGCTTCGCGGACGAAGCACAAGTACTCCCTTTCGGAAATTCCTTTTATATGGATTCTGCAAGTGGTAAAAAAGGTGTGCTTGAAGACGCTGCAAGGTTGATAGTTGATAGAATTGGCAATGCCTATGGACAAGCTACTAATATGGGTCCTGCAATGCTAGCCGCACGGCAAGTATTAGGTGAATTTGATAGATTAAGCCCAGATCAGCCAACGATGATAGTTTTTCTTACAGATGGTGTCCCGACAGATGGAGATGCTTTCTTCAATGAAATCAAGAAATTGGCAGATAATCCGAATGTTGTTGTATATCTTGTTGGAATGGGAAATCCAGATGATGAACTGATGACTCGTGCCGCTGCATTGTGTGGTGGTGAATATTTTAAGCCAGAAGATGCTGGTGAATTATTAATTTGGTATTCTAAGCGAGCCAGAGATCTAACAGTGAAACTTAAAGCTCATAAAGGAGAACTATAACTCTTTCAGGATTTTTTTATTCTAAATATTGTTCTAAAAGTTATTTTTTTAAATTTTAGATTATTTTCTCCCGAATATGAATTACATTAAAATTATTAATAATAATTTCAATAATTATTATAACAAAATTAGATCCATAACTTATTATATTAGGATATGAAAGACGTTAAAATTATTACTATTGACAATCGCGGTAGAATTGTCATTCCTTTGGTTACTCGTAAGAGTCTTGGTCTTACAACTAATACTCAATTAATGTTAGTAAGTGACTCAGAAACCAAAGAGATTAAAATAACACCAGTAGGTATATCAGCAGAGGAGAAACCAATAAAATTCAGGATTACTATGGAGGATATTCCTGGAGCTTTGGCTAAAATTGCTACAACTTTTGGAGAGTTAGGGATTTCTCTCATATATGGTGAATCGGCAATCATTGAAAAGGATAAAACAGCGATTTGGTCTGTAATAAGTCCTAGACCGACGGGAATTACCTTAGAGGAACTAAGAGAGAAGTTGATAGAATCAGGAGAAGCACTTAATGTTGAGATTCTCCCATTAGATTAAAAATATAATTATCGGTAATAAAACAACGAGGTTAATGAAATTGGCTAAAAAGAAAAAAAAAGAAAAAAAAATAAGAGTAGTAGAAAAATCCCAACAAGTAGAGGCTGCTTCCTTGGGTGATGCTTTGAAATCAGCAAATAAAACTGAAACGACATTACAAACTTTATTAAAGGGAGTATCTGAAGGAGATGGATTTGTATATCCGAAAAAAGAATCACAAAGGATTAAACCACAGCTTTCCCATGAGAGTAAAAGAATAATAGCCGAAACTTATGTACTTGAAGATGTTCCTATAACTGAACAACGACTAATTAAAAAAGATACCAGAACTCCAATAACGATGAAAGATATACCAACTCAGCTTCCTACTACCTCAACAAAAGCAAAACCTTCTTTTATTAAAAAGGAAAATATATATGAACGATTAGCTGAATTTTTCGAGGATATATTAAATGGATATACAGAGAGATATAATCGCTGGGAAAATTCAATATCTGGTATTTTAGGTATATTACGTAAAATGCGTAAAATCACAAAAAAAAATACAGAAGATCTAGTCGATTCAATCAAGAATTTGTATGAAAAAATTCAGTTGAATTTGGAACAATTTAAAGTAAAACGAAAAGAGGTAGAAAAAGTAGCTGGAGTAGATATTGAATCAATGTCAAATGAACTTAGACGAGTCTTAGGAATGCTTGAATTGCAAATAAAAGAATATCAATTAAAGAAGATTGTAGATGACTATGTACATGCAAAAAAGCAACTGATTTAGTAAATATGTTACCTTTATAAAATTAAATATTTTAGGACTTCAAATGAATATGTCATCTAAGAGCAATGACCAATTACGTCCATTGATTATTGACATTGGGAGTGATAAATTTCGTCTTGGATGGGCTGGTGAGGACTTTCCCGATGTTATTGTTCCAAGTGTATATGTAACTATTGATGATTACTTATTTACATCTGATGTTATTGATGGTTTAGAAGATATATTTATTGATAAAGAAAATATTCAAAATCATTTATTCGGAAATGATGCCTTAATCTATAAAAACATTTTAAAAATTCATGAGTTCAAGAAAGAAAATAATTTTACAATACTTACTAAATTCTTTTATTATTATTATCAACAATTAGAAATATCTGAGGAATCTCAATTCAAACAACCAATTATCATTATTACCCCATTTTTTATGCCTGAATTAACACAAAATAAATTGAAAGAGATATTTTTCGATATTTTTGGGTTTCCATCTATTTTATTCTTATCTGAAACTCAAGCTATTCTTTCCACCTTGCAAAAAACAAGCGGGGTAGTATTAAACATGGGGGAATCAAGTACTTATATTTCAACAATTTTTCATGGATTTACAAATGTTATGGCAAGGGATATTTTTCCAATTTCAGGCAAAGATTTGACCAATCATCTTCTTAACATAATTTTAACAAAAAAAAATTCTGAAACTGTTATGTATCTTGATTATATGACAGCTAAAGAGATGAAAGAAAGATTATCATTGTGTGTATTAGATCCTATTGAAGAGATGAAACGAATAAAATCTGGATTAACAACATATAATAGAAATTTTATCTTACCAGATAGCTCTAGTATAGAGATAAATTTAGAAAGGTTTATGCTTTTCGAGCCCATGTTTGATCCAACATTAATTCATATAGACTATATTGGTTTGGGAGAAACAGTAGCAAAAGTCATAAAAACATGGGATCGGGAGAATTGGGAAGAACTAGTGCCAAATATCATACTCTCTGGAGGAGGAAGTCTGGTCCCAGGGTTAGATAAAAGATTAGAATTAGATCTGGCCAAATACTTTTCAACTAAGATGAAAGATAAGATTAAAGTAACTGCTGCTTCCGGTAGAGAAAATATGGGCTGGATCGGGGGGAGTATTTTATACTCTCAAGGGAAATTAAAAAAGGGATGGGAGGATAATCCAACAACAAAAGAACAAAAAAATAATAATCAAAATCCAAATTAAAAATATGAAATTGAAAATTATATATGTCTGTTAGTTTAATTGTCAAGAAAGAATTTTTAGAGAATTTTCAAAAGAACATTATCCAAGGACGTAGGCTGCTTCAATCAGCGAATCATGTATGGGCTGATCGGTTATTTACTGATTTATATTTTAAAATCGAAAAAACAGAATGGTTAGATATTCAAAAAAAACATCAGTTGATAATGGTAATATCAAATTCATGGTGGATATACTTAAATTCACTTATAAAAAGAGATGAAGAACAGGTTGATATTGATTTAATAAGATATATAGACGCTTACAAACGATTTTTTTCATTTTTATCTAAACTGAATGATTTTTACTTGTTTGATAGCTTTTGTACAAACTTACTTAAAACATTTATCAATTTAGAGGAAGTATCTCAAGTTGGAATAACAAAATTCATTAACTCTTTTTCCATAAAACTAAAAGAAAGAGAGGAATATCTCAAATTAATAGAATTACAGATTTTATTGATGTTCTTAAGAAAATCTGTCATCCCTTCTGAATATTTCCACTTAAGTATGGAAATTTTAGGTCGAACATTATTTAAACTAGAACCAGCAAAAAGACCTTTATTTTTATATTTCTTTTTAGAAAATATCTGTTTAAAATATCAACTAATGGAGGATTCAGCTGAATTTGTAAGAATTATAAACAAAAATTTGGTTAATCGTCTTCCAGGATATTTGAAAAATGAATTTAGTAATATAAGCAGGATTTCAATTAATGAAAGAAGCTTTAATACTATTTTAGTTGACCTTGAAGAACTTATTCATTATTTGAACGATATTGGTGAATATCTGTGGATTATGATAATTATAAGAAATATTTTTTATAAAATTCAAGAGTATCAGTCATTTGGAGATGCGGTTACTTATATTCGGAAATATATTGATTTTTCAGTAAATAGAAATCGGTTTGAAATTGCTTACGAGATATATGATTTTTTAGAAGATTTATTTATGTTTCAAACAGATCTTTCTTATGATAATATACTAATTGAGCTTTGGATTGAAGCATGCAAAAAATTTGTTGATATGAAAGAAAAAAGATACTTACTTCAGTCCTTAGAAAAATTGAATACTCATTTGAAGATGCCTCAGACGAGTGCTCAAATTTATCATTATTTCTACACATGTAATCTACTTTGGAAATTTAAATCAATGTTCTTTTCTTTAGAACAACGCGATTTTTGGAGAATGATGTTCTATCGTGCACTATTCGAAGAAAAAAATTTTAATCTTGCTCAAAAAATTCTACTCCATTTGGATGAGAAATTTAGTATACTTCTTACTGATTTAATGGCCTTATATAATGATTGTGAACCTTTAAAAAATCAAATTTATTCATTTGAAGATGAAATTACTCCAATATACCTTCAAGATTTTGTTATAAAACAGATAATCATAAGAATTAATTTAAAAGGTATTATTTCATATCGAATGATATCATTAGATAATCAAATTTTAGAGGGATCAATAGTTACTGAATATTGGAACGATACTCAAATTCTTGAAATATTTAATGAACTTTTTTCTGAATCAGAACATAAGAAATATATTTTTAATTTAACAGAATATGGGCAGTTATTTTATATTTTTTTACCTAAATTGATAAGAGAATTTTTTAAATCATTCAAGATTGAAAGTTTGAATTTAGTTCCTCAGATATATTTCATATTGGATAATATGACTATTCCCTTTGATCTAATATATGATAATAATTTTTTCTTATTAAAATATTCAACTGGTTATAAAATTGGTGAAGCACCTTTAGGTGGTATTGCTTTTGAACAAATTATTCAAGACGAGCCAGAATCTAAACCTTCTCAAAATATTTATAACATATTAATTATTGAAGCTATAAATTCAATGGGCCCTAAAAGATGGAATGAAGATATTAAAAATAAGGAATTAATTTTTCCATTTCCAGCTGGAGCCAATGAGTTAAATTATATAATAAATTTTCTTAACGAGAGAGATGAAGTAAATCAAATAACTCATTTAATTGGAGCAGTTTCAACTCGGGAAACCATACTTTCGCATATATCTGAGGGAGCATATCATATCATAATTTTTGTTGGAAATATCTTTTACTCCAAATGGAGTCCAAATGATAGTTTTTTCATAACCAATGATGGAAATATAATAACTATAAATGAAATTAATAAACTTTTGAACCAAAATAAAAATAATTTACAACCGTTCTTATTATTTAATGCTCAAATTTATAATGTTGAAGGTAAAAAAATTAGAAATGTTTTAAGGAAATTAGGTGAAATTCTGGCTCAATTTGATTATGATAAGATTACTGGTATTATATCTCGTAATTACCCTATCTTTAATGATGAGGCAAATGAAATTATAGCAAATTTTTTCACTTATTTATTTCAAGGGGATAGTCAAGGAATAGCGCTTCTTACAGCACGGCAACAATGTATCTCTGAAAAGATGATGAAACTAGTTGAAATTCAGTTTAAAGATCTGACAACTGATGATGGAAGTAAACATATTGATTTAGAAAGCAGTTTAGCTTTATCCAGTTATATCTTGTTTGGAAAACCGTGGAAAAGATTAATATTTTAAATCTTAAAAGAGATTTGACGTTTAATTAACAAATATTTATATAAATTTAATTTAGATAATTTATTAATAACATTAAATAATAATAAGTGAAGTATATGACAGAAAAAGACCGATTGCTAGAATTGAGAATAGAGAATAAACACCTTAAAGACCAAGTGCTAAATTTGGAGGAGAAAGTCTTATCATTAGTCGGAATGATTAGCTTAGAAACTTCAGGAGGTTTGAGTAAGAAAAATCTGTTAAATGATCTATTAATTAACTTAATTCAGGAAACAAAAGAACAATTAAATATTGTATCTCCTAAAGTTGGCAAATTTTATGCAATGGAGTTAAAGAAAGTTGTGGAGAGAGGTATACCTATATTATTAATAACTAATGATAGAGGAGGAATTCCCCAAGAATATCAAGAATATTATGATGAGCTTAAAACTACACAAGGAATAAACATAGTAAATAATCCAAACATTAAATACTTATTAATTTTTAATACTGAAGTGGCTATTTATGCAGGAGGTTCCTTGGATAAAAATGAGTTAGAAAGATCTATTTTAATTGTTACAATGGTAAAGGAAACTTCAAAATTAAGACAAATTGCAGAAATTTTTAGTTTAATGCTTCCTTCATTTATGAGAGGCAAATAGAAATTCCAACTTTTTTTAATATGTAATATACAGTTAAGGGAAGAAAAGGTCAATTTATATGAATGAAGCTATGAATGAAAAATCTCAAGAGAGTTTGAAAGAGAATAAAGTAAAGGATATTCTTGATGAAATTTCTAAATTCGATTGGGATTGGATTTTTGAGAGAGAATGGTTGAGGACAAAAAAATAATTAACTCTAAAGATATTTTAAACGCTTTTGGATTAAATTCTAATATTTTCAAAGATTCAGTGAATTTTCTCGAAAAAGAAGCAGAAATCAAGAAAGAAAAATTCCAAAAAAAATTAAAGGGATGGGAGTCACTCTTTAAAAATTTTTATGGAGATGAGACAAATGCTAAATTATTTATAAAACATACCTACTTTGCTCTAATTTTAAATATTTTACTATTGAGCAAAATAAAAATCACTCAGAATAAAAATTCAGAAGAAATCTACCAACTTTTAAAATCTTACGACCTTGATTCTTTAAATATTTTTGAGTTTAAATATTTTAACTGGACTTATTTTGATCGGATAATATTTCAAAAAGTATATCATTTAATTGAAAATACAAAATTTGCTGAGCAAGATTTATTTCAAAATCTCTATCAACAAATATTTTTTACTTTAACAAGACATAAAATAGGAGAATTCTATACATTTCCTAACCTAGTTAAAGAAATGGTCAAAGATTTTTATGAATTTGGTCAAAAAATTTTAGATCCTTCCTGTGGTTCAGGAAGTTTTCTGATAGACATTGTAATTACCATTATTAATTCAAAAAATCCAGATTCCTTAAAAATTAATGCTATCAATAAAATGTATGGCTTTGATGTGAACCCTTTAGCAACTTTAACAGCTAAAATAAACCTTTATCTATTATATCTAGAATATTTTAATCCGAAAAATAATAATTTACCGAAAATTAATATATTTTTGTTAGATTCTCTATTTCCTGAACAGTACGAGAAAAAAATTGATGTAGACATAAAAAATTTATATAATACTTTTGATCTAATTATTGGCAACCCTCCTTGGTTAACTTATAAAGATATTTATAGTAAAACCTATCAAAATAAAATAAGGAATTTGTCAAATACTCTGGGAATTAAACCTCCTAGCCAATATATTACACATATAGAACTAGCAGCCATATTCTTCTATGCTATTCCTCTAAAATTTTTAAAAATTAACGGAAAAATATTTTTCGTTATCACTAAAAGTGTATTAAATGGAGATCATTGCTTTAAATTTAGAAATTTCTCAATATTCCACAACTTGGAAATATGGGATTTTCCCAAAAGTTATTTCTTTAATGTGAATCATATCTGTTTGAAAGCGAGATATATTGGCACAAATAGCGATATACCGCTTTCTGAAAAGTATCCTATTAGAACTAAAATTTTTAATAGTAATCTTGAGAATGTAAAAGAAACCTATTACACAAGCTTGAAAATTGAAAATGATGGAGCAAAAATATTGTTACCTAAAAAAGA
>JBHLKV010000019.1:0-25319 GCA_048886305.1 Candidatus Hodarchaeota archaeon | reverse complement strand
TTTTTTTGATTGATTTCATTAAATTATAAAATTCTTCTGAATAGGCTCCAATATCTACCATAAAACGAGACAAAAAATCACCCATCATATACCACTGTACTCCATGCTTTATTACCCTTTCTAAGAGAGATTTCCATAGTTTTAAATTGGTTTCTCGAATTATTTCATGAATTTCTTCATTATAATATCTCCAAAAACTAACAAAGCCAGCTGTTACTTCAACAGTATTACCATCCACTAAAGGAACGGGACCACTACCTGATATAGGACGGATTTTTGTAATATCAAATATTTTTCGCATATCTACTTCATGTTCTAGATCCCACTGATCAATATCTTGTAAAATTTTGGGGAATGATTTTATTGGACAAAAACATTCTGCTGATAAAGCTTGCATTGAAGGATACATTCCCCACAGATTATGATAAAATTGCCAGTGTCCTTTTTCAACATAATGCCATTTAGCAATATTTCCATCAGATATTTCAGGGCCTAAAAATTCAGATTTCTTATTTAAAATCATATCATCTAACTTTTTAACATTTTCGATTAATTCAACTTCAGAATTTGCTTCTATAGTGTAAAAAAGTATTCCCCGCTTACGTTTTAAATGTTCCCATAATGGAAAGGCCCCTTGATCTATTCCTATAGCAATAACAACATCTGGAATAAACATCACATCATAAACATCAATTCCTTTTTGCCTAATTTCAGTCATAATTTGAGCTGCAGTTTCAGCAGGTTTACGAGGCATTAAGAATGTTTTATATTCTGCAAATTCCGGTTTTGGAAAAACTTGTAGAGATGCCTTTGTTTTAACCCCATAAATTCCATTATCCCCGCAAAAAAGACCTGTTAAATCAGGACCGTTTCCAAATCTATTAAATGGTAATTTTGAATATTTGTTAGCCTGAGAACCAGTTTCAATTATTTCTCCGGTTGGCAAAACTACTTCCAGAGAAACTAATTGGTTAGTACAAGCACCATATTTAGCACATCCTCCTCCACCAACAGAATAATGAGAGATCCCTCCACCAACGGAAGAACTCATTCCAGAGCCGGGTCCCATACACCCTGTATAAAGTCCAAAATGACATAAATATTCATTTAATTTCCCCCAAGAAATACCTGTTTCAACAGTTACTATTTGATTATCTTCATCTAGATTAATAATGTTATTCATCCTTTTCATATCCACTACAATACCACCATCTCCAATAGGTTTGCTTCCTCCAAATTCACATATTCCAGCACCACGAGGGATAACTGGAATATTCTCTTCATTTGCAATTTTAAGGATTTCTGAGATTTCGTTGGCATCCTTTGGTCTTATTACAATATCAGGTACTCCTTGTAAGACAAGATCTACATTTCTGGAATATGCATGCCGCACATAAATATCATCTGAAAGAAATTCTTTTGAGACTATTTTTTCGAGTTTTTTATAGACTTCTGACATATTTGTATTATCTCAATTATTTTCAATTAAAACAATTTATGATAGAAACGATAGATTACTTAAATATAATCCAATTTAAATTGTATTTTTTTTTGGTTCATTTTATACTTTTGAAAACAAATATAACATTAAAAAACTAAAAAAATTAATACTAAGTTAGTAAAATCTTTCTTAGGAAGATAATTCAAATATAAAACTGTAAAAATATATCGAAAATATTGGTGAGGATAGAATTTATTATAGAGGTTATATATTGATTCGGTTAAAAACTATTGGAACCGAATGGAAAGTAGTTGAAAAGCTAACTGGTTTAGAATCAATGGAACCAAATGAAGAATGGAAAATAACATATGCTACACCTGTATATGGTGGATGGGATGTAATTGTAGAATGCTCATTCAGTAAGCTTAAGGACTTAGACAAGATTGTAACCTTCTGTAGGGTAGATAAGGATTTATCTCAGTGGATTGAGGAGACCACTACGCTCATGGGGTCCCGAAATGATCATCCTTAATTTTTTTTAATAGGTTTCATAATAAAAATTGGATAAGATAGACAGTGGAAAAATTAAGGAAATATACCCTTATATTAATTATTTTTATTATTCTGATCGTTCCAATTTTTTTAGGGATTTATAAAGAATATTTGTTTATAAGAGAATTTAATGGATACACAATTTTAATTTTGATATTTGGCTTTATCACTTTTTTGATTATTGGTAAATTAATAGAAATTTATGTTTATAATGAGGATAACATTGGAGTAATAAAAAAACAGGATATTATAAATGCTTTTATCTCAAAAAAAAATCAAATTGTTATATGGATTTTTTTCCCGATAATCATGATAATTGAAGAACTTATTTTCAGATTTTATATTATTGCCACTCTTATTAATCAAATTGAAGTAAAAGCTTTAATAGCGGTACTTATCTCAAGTATAATTTTTTCGCTATTTCACATACACACTTGGTTTTCATACAGAAATTTGAGGATATTGCTGGTGAATCTTATTTTTCCTTTTTTTTTAGGATTGTTTAATGGTTACATCTTTTTAACATTAGGAATTATCCCTTGTATTGTGATTCATTACATCCTAGTTTTAAATTTATATTACAATCTCTATAAGAGATATTTCAAATAATATTCAAAATCAAAATAAAATAAAAAGAAGTTTTTGAATTACTTTTTTCTTAATACTTTTTTATCTACTTTCCCTACAGAAGTTAAAGGCATCTCTTCAAGAATTTCGATGATTCTAGGAACTTTATATTTTGCCAAGTTATCTTGGGCGTATTTTAAAATATCCTCTTTAGTTTCTTCTGAAGCTTCATAACCCTTTTTTAATAAAACATATAATTTTACTATTTCAGAACCAGGTCGGTCAGGATCGGGAACTCCGACACATGAACAAAGCTCAATTGCTGGGTGCTTATTCATTTTATCATCAACTTCAACACTGAAAACTTTAAAACCACTTATATTTATCATATCTTTTGTGCGATCAACAATGGTAATATACCCTTCCTCATCCATGATACCAACATCACCGGAGAAAAACCAACCATCTTTGAGGGCATATTCAGTTTCTTCTGGTTTATTCCAATACCCCTTAAAAATTTGTGGACCTTTTATCACAATCTCACCTGGTTCACCAATAGGAACCTCGGTTTCTCGATCGACAACATCTACAATTTTAACTTGTGTTGATGATACCGGAATTCCAACTGTACCAATCTTTTTTACACCTAAATAAGGATTCATTGTAACTATTGGAGATGCTTCAGTCATCCCATAAACTTCTAATACTTTATCTTTTCCTACAACATTTTCAAACTCATTAATACTTTCTGAAGGGAAAGGAGCAGCTCCCGAAAGAAATACATCAATAGTACTAAAATCTAATTTTTTAAATTTTCGATTACTTAGGAGTAACAAATAGAGTGTTGGAACATTTACCATTAATCTAATTTTACCTTGATAATCTTTTGCTTTATTAGCCAAATATGTAGTATCTCTTGGATTTGCAATGAGAATTTGTGCTGCTGCACTATGTACTGATGAGAGATTAAATGCCATTCCAGCAAGATGGAAAAAGGGAAATCCAGAAACATAAATTTCTTTGCCTGGATTTGCACCGGGCTCCAACCAATGATAAATTTGTTTAATATTATATATCAAATTCTCATGAGTTAATATAGCTCCCTTTGGAGGACCAGTAGTACCTCCAGTATATTGTAGAAAAGCTATATCATTTTTTGGGTCTAATTTCACTTTCGGTGCTTTATCACTGGGGTAATTTTCTAAGATTTGATTATAAGTAAAATATTTAAAGCCTTCTAAAGGTAAGACATCACCATATGGCAACTTACCTATTTTTATTAACTGTTCTTTCATCTGTGAATCTAAATCTAATACGTCTGCAACATTAGTAGTTATAACAATTTTAACATTAGTTTCTCCTGATTGTAATGCCTTTTGAACATTCTCTTCGTAAAACGAATCAAGAGTAAATAAAACAACTGCACCACTATCTTTTAACTGATAGATAATCTCTGGTGTTTGCATGAGAAAATTCATACCAGTTGAAGTACAGCCAGCATAAAAAGTAGCCCAAACAGCTACAAAGTATTGGGGAGTATTAGGGAGCATAATAGCAACTCTATCACTTTTTTTTACTCCATTTTCTAAAAGAAAATTAGCAAAACTGATTATATCTCTTTCTACTTCTTGATATGTAGCACATTTTCCTTGAAAATCATAGCACAGGCTATCAGGGAATTTCTCTACAGAATTTTTCATCATTTCAGCTAAAGATATAACTTCAACGTCTATTTCTGGTTTTACATGGCTATCATATGATTTTAACCATATTTTTTCTGAATAAGGAATTCCCTCGATTTGCTTTTCAGTCATCTTATAATCACTATAGGTTAAACTTTTTTAAAATGTAATAAAATATGGTAAATATCTTTTAGGATAAAGTTATATTTAATATTAACCATTACAATCTACTTCTAATGAAGTGATCTAATGAAGATCTATTTCAGAGAACTTAAAAGTGATGATATACCTGCTATAAGGGAAATTTGTAAAGATATTTGGGAAGGTCATGATTATGTACCCCATGTCATAGAGGAATGGTTAGATGATAAGGATTCTTTAAATTATGGGGCTTTTATTGATGAATCTAAAAAAGAATTGGTTGCATTTAATCGTGTAAAGTTATATAATAATGAATTAGCGTGGTTTGAAGGAGGGAGAGTTAAATTATCGTACCAAAAGCAAGGTATCGGAAAAAAACTCGCAAATTATGGTATTAACCATGCTAATAAGTTAAATGTAAAAATTGCCCAATATGCGACATCCTCAAAAAACTTAGGATCTATTTCAGTTGCTAAGCATTTTGGATTTAAAAGCAAGAAGAGTATGAATGTTCTTGATGCGGAAAGAAAAGATATTAAATTAAAGGGAGATCAATCACTTATTGTTGAAAAAGTATCTGCTAAAGAAGCTATAAAACGATATAAAGATTTTGATATTACCGCTGAAGATGAAGTATGTATGGGGTGGACATTTGTCCCTTTAAAATACATCTCAGATGAAGATGGAGAGTGGTACATTAGCAATTCTGATGCTATTCTTCAAAAAGTGAAATTTAGAAGGGAGAAAATTAAAGAGGGTCCTAGAGAAGACGAAATTTGGCTAATTATTTATGGAAAAACAAAATTAGCAATAAGATTAATTCAATATATCATTCAAGAAGAGTTAAAGTCAATAGAAAGTAAATTCTTTGAAATTTTTTGTCATCCTCATATTGCGCAAGAGGTTAAAAAGATTGGGTTTTCATATTATGAGGGAGAACCATTCGGAGTTGTATTATTTGAAAAAATTTTGAATGAATAGAGAGAGTAGAGAGTTTACTTTCTGCATCTGATAATTAAAAACCATGCAATAACACGGGTAGCTGCTAAACCAGGATACTTTTTGATCGCTTCATCATTGGCAAATGGCTCATTAAAAGATTCTAAGGTGAATCCTGCATTTATTATGGTATTTAACCAATAACTTAATGTACGTCTAAACCTTGGGACACAAAATTTTTTCATGTCTTTCGTCATTTCTTCGGGAGCTGCACTGAAAATCCATTCTTCAAATTCTCCTTCAGAATTTTCGAAATAATCCCTACATACCAAACCCGTTCTAACACCTTTATCATCATATATCCATTCAGGATTAGAGAGAGAAAAACAGGGATGAAGTATTGAAAATTGGAAAAATCCATCTAACTTGAGAACACGATATGCTTCATCAAAAGCTTTTTCAATGTCATACATGTCCATAAAGGCCATAGTTGACATTACAAAATCAAAGGAATCATCTTCAAAAGGTAAGTTTACAGAACTAGCAACTTGATACTTTATCCCCAATGGTTCTTCATTTTCCATTTCTATAGCATGATTTATGAATACCTCAGATATATCAATTGCTGTCATTTTTGCTCCTTTCCTAGCTGCGATACGTGTGTTGTATCCTTCCCCGCACCCAATATCAAGTCCTTTTATTCCGGTAATATCGGGAAGAATTTTAAAGAACTCTGGCGCATTAACACAATTTCGGCATTTATCATATCCCATTCGGGCTAATCTGGTCCAGTTCTCTGCATTTTCATTCCAAAATTTCCCTACTTCTTTATCATCCATTAATATTTTCCATTCTTTTATATTATTTCATTAATTTATGTTGATATTCTTTTAATAAGTCATCAGGATGGATATATCCATTAATAGTTCTTGGACCTTTAAAATATTTCGCTTTTGGTAATAATTTGAAATAGAGAGCATTATTAGGACAATTTCTTAAGCATTGAAAACATAAGATACATTTTTCATGATTAATGACAGGTCTAATTTCAAATTTAATTGCGTTTGTAGGACACCCATTTTCACAAGCTTTACAATTATTACACTCCTTATGATTGTATCCAATTAATTTGCTGGTATATTTATAGAATGGCTTTTCGAGAACACGAAAGTATGCTCTAATGGTTGATCCGAATAATGTTGGAGATGACCAGTCCAAGCTACCTTTTTTAACATTAATTATCTTCCCAAGTTTAACTCCAAATTGAAAAGCTTTTTCAATTTTTTTCCTTTTCCATTTAACACGCTTTAAAAGTTTTAATTCAAAAACTGAATCTCGTGTAGGTACAACAACTTCCAGTGCTCCGATAAATTCAAAATTTTTTTGTTCCAGTATCTTTCTAACATGTTTAATCGAGTTGCCGGATAACCCTGCATTTGTGTCAAACAGGAAAAATCTAACCTTTTTCCTCAATTGAGGTAAATTTTTAATCCATTCTAACATGTTTAACGTAAAAGCCATGGCATAAATAGGAGCTCCGATGCCAATAACCTCAGACTTTTTAAAATCTAAATTTTTGTTTTTTAAAGAATTATAAGGGATTAGTTCTGACTCCAAATTTGCCAAAATCAATCCATTTTTAATTAAGTTTGCTATATATTTTGTGTTGCCTGATGAAGAGAAATATATAATAGGAATCTTCAATTAAATCAGTTCTAATCAATCAAATAATTTCATTAAGTAAATTATTTCAATTATATTTTATGTATATATAAATTCTTAAAATTAAAAAAAAAAGTAATATATTTAATTAAGTTTTGACCGATTTTTAATTAAAATTAATGATATTACACCTAAAATCCCCATTATAAAATATAGATTATATCCCGGAATAAACGCTTTTGGACGAGTTCCTCCCATATTATAATATTTATAATCTGAGCTATCATCATAAGGTAGCCAAGTATCAATCTCAGAAAAACACCAGTAATTTGTACCTTTAAACAGCATTGTCCCATAACCACCTACTATTATTCCTAAATCTTTATATGATTTATAACCTTCAAGTTCACTTGTTGGAATAGCAATTTCAAACATACGATGATCCGAAGAATTACCCACACTAGGACCAAAATCCCATGCAATTTCATAAGTATTTATGGAGGAATATGGAACATCAACAGGACCCGCATAATTAGTCATGTTTCTGTTAATTCTTAAATAAATTTGATTAAAATTAGTCACAAAAGCATCAGTGTGATTTCCAAATAAACTAAATTGTAATTTTTTATCTGTTGTTAGATTCCCTAATCCATAAGGAATTGTATCCCAGAGATAACTAGTTGCAGTATTTAAATCTATAACCTGATTCGTGTCTGTTAATGGAGGAATAGAGCCATCATTGTACCATAAAATGATTTTATGGGAATCAATTGTTGTATTCGATTTTGAATTGATACGAATTTCTAATTCTTGAAGGACATCAATTTCTCCAGGTAATATAAGATATTTATCTAAATCAATTGAAAAGTCTAATCTATAAATTTGATCAGATCCTACCAATTCTGAAGTTATATTGAAGTCAGGCCGCCAAGTATATTGAAAATTATAAGAAGACCCTTCTATTTCTCCAAATACTGGACTATAATCACTATCATCAGTCAAATAAACAGTATAAATACCAATATCATTAGAATAGAATACCCAACGTCGATCATATTCTACATCATAGAGTAACGATTCCGTTCCATCATTTATATATTCAAGCCAATCAGAAGAATTTGTAAACTCTCTATTTTTAGTATTCAACCATACTCCAACCCACTCTCCAGTTTGATTATAAGATCTATCAGACCAAAGATCAAGAGCAATATAAAGGTGTTGTGAATCTCTACCTAAGTATAGAGAATTATTCCCATCAACATTAATTTGACCAAGAGAATCAGGAGTATTATCAATATCTAAATAAAAAGAGATATTCCATTCAGCATTAGTCCATTCTGTTTTTGTTATGTTTCCATCTATAATTACATCAGCCATAGTACTCGAAGTTTTCAAACCAGAATTATCACTTTGACCTGGGACAATGCAAACGCTAAAAAGGGAAATTAAAATCAAACTTGAAACAAGTAATTTTCCTTTATAAGATGACATATTCTTAAAATTATTAGATAAATTGTAGTTAGGATATAATATGATTAATTAGGTATTTTAATCTTTCCTATCCAATAATAAAAAATGAGATTTACAACTATTTAATTCTTGAAAAAGACTAGATCCAATTATAAGTTCAATTCTTTTTTAAAAATAAAAGAAGAAAAAAAATTATTGAGCTTCAATATGCATATAGTTTGATTTAAATCCCTTTCCACAATGTACACAATAAACAAATCCTTTGTCTTGTAATTGTTGAGCCATACCAGCAGAAAATTCCTTTCCGCATTCTGTACAAAAAGCTGCTTCATGGTCAACAATTTGAATAACTTTTTGAGATTGTGGTTGAGATACCTGTTGAACTGGTTGTTGAATTACTTCAGCTTCTTGTTGTTCGGGTTTATTAGCATTAGGTTTTTCTTTTCCTGATATTGCATAATAGATTGCTTCACAAAGCTTATAAAAGAGAAGTCCTATACCTTTTAAGAGATAATAAATCCCTTTAAGGAGGTAATATACTAAATAGGCAACCCCTTTTATTACATAATAAGCTATAACTACGGCAAGTACTAAAATAGCAACAACACCTATTAATACTAAGATTTGACCATATAATGGCTGTGTTAAGAACCAGTCGACAATCTCTTGCAAAGGGACACCAAAAATATCAATATCCATTCTTTATCACTTCATATTTTCAATTTATTTACTTAAGTAGAAAATGTTTAGTATGAATTAAAAAAAAAATGTAGTCCAATTTTTAGAAACATCAATCGAGATATTTTTCTTAAAATTAGGATAAATGTTGATTAAATTCATACATCATTTTATATGCTTTTATCGCGTGTTTTATATGTGTCATAATTGGAATTTTTATTTCAAATTGTAGAGAAAGTGCTGGTTTTTTAAGAAATTCAAACGTCCATCGAGAACCAAAGCACACACAAATTAACGGTTTATTATATTTCTTAATTAGCTGTTTCATCGGATCAAAAAATAGTGCTGGTGAAATATCAAACATTTGAAGTGGCCAACGAGGTACTGAAAATATAAACAAAACACTATCTACATTTTCATCTTTAAAAACAGCTTTAAGTGAAGGTATTAAAGTCTCAAATAGAGAGGGTCCCAAATCAATTGTAGCATTTATCGAAACCCAGTTTGGAATCACTTTTTTAATTTGGTCAATAGTATCTTTACTTAAATTTGCCAATGTTAATCCTTGTTTCTCAATCTCATCACAAGCTAAAGCTCCCAAGCTTCCCGAACCTGTGATTATAGCTACATTTTTTCCTTTCGGTAGTGGTTGTGTAGCAAAAACTTGTGCTATATTGAACATCTCATAAAAGTTATTAACTCGAAAAACTGTTGGAAATTGTTTGAAAATTGCATCATATATTTGGTCATTTCCAGCCAAAGACCCAGTATGACTTTTTACGGCATTTGAACCTATGTCACTTCTCCCATTTTTAAGAATTAAAATCGGTTTTTCTGACTTTTTAAGAGTATTCATTAGAGCTTTGCCTCGTTTTGTGCCTTCAAGATAAAGTGTTATAACTTTAGTTTCAGGGTCTTCAATTAGATATTCTAACATATCAACTTCATCAACATCAACTTTATTTCCAATAGTAATTGCTTTAGACAAGCCAATTCCTTGATCAGTTGCCCAATCAATAAAAATGTTTCCTAATACTCCCGATTGTGCCACAATAGATACAGAACCTTTTATTGCTTGGTCAAAAGCCATATCAGCAGTCGTAAATTCATTATAGAAGTTTGTAACTCCTATACAATTTGGTCCGATAATTCTAATATGTGATTCTTTTGCTAATTTTGATATTTCATTTTGTATAGCAGTATATTTTTCTATTCCAGTTTCAGCAAACCCTGCAGATTCTATAACTATCCCTTTTACTCCTTTTTCTATGCAATCTTTTACAGAATCTAAGACATAATCATTTCCTATTAATATAATTGCTAGATCTATCTCATCAGGTATATCTTTAATATTCTTATAAGCTTTATGTCCGAGTATTTTGTCTTTTTTTATGTTGACGGGATATGTCTTAAATTTTGATTTTAATAAATAATTTGTAGTTGCATAACCAAATCTAAATTGATCTGAAGCTCCAATTATTGCTAC
This sequence comes from Candidatus Hodarchaeota archaeon, assembly GCA_048886305.1. GTDB lineage: Archaea > Asgardarchaeota > Lokiarchaeia > Sigyniarchaeales > SOKP01 > Loki-b32. The sequence goes on along the minus strand of JBHLKV010000019.1, from coordinate 14,701 downwards.
TGTTTTAGGTTCAAAAAAAACGTTCAGTTCTCTCATAATAGTGTTTGGTTGATAATATCAAATAAAAATACGATATATAATAACATTGTTTATTGAAATTAAAGATTGAGATTATGTAAGCAAAGAATAATAAAGTCCAAAGAAAAATTGATAAACAAATATAAGATTTTGAAATTTTGTTAGTTTTGAGAATAAATTTTTAATAAAAAGATCTTAATAATTTTTATTATAAATGAAATTTTTGCAAACCAATTATAGAATAAATCCTTAAAATCCTCAAATAATGTATTTAAGCGGATTAGTTAGAAAAGAATTTGGAAGAATCAGATCAGATAAACGGACATTAATTTTATTGTTTGTAATTCCTGTAATTTTAATTGTAGTATTTGGTTTAACAACCGGAGTAGGAGTTACAAAATTTTTTTCCTCAGCTATTATAACTTGTGACGATATGCCAACATATGACGATTTTCCTAATAATTCCTCTAAATATGATGATACTTTCATATCGATAATGCAATATAATACTACATCCTGGGATCTTTACAAATATTATAATGCAACTAATTCAGAGGAATATGATAATGCATATCATAATTGTTATAATTTTCTAAAAAATGGTGATATACACATAATTATAATTCTACCAGCAAACTTTTCAGAATCAGTTGAAAATAACATTAGTCCTGTTTTAATTTATTATATTGATGCCTCTGATATTGCAGCAATATCTGCAATTGAAGTTGCCATTCAAGAACCTATTGCTTTATTTAGGGCAGAAACAGGCATGATTGCCAATTTTACAATGATGGTGCCATATCTAGAATTTGATGTTCCCTTCTGGGAATCAGCTATTTTAAATTACGCTATTCCATTAATTTTACCCATTATAATTCTTGGAACTACTATGAATTTAACCTCGCTCTCGATCGTTGCTGAGGGTCCACTTCCACGAATGCTTGTAACTCCAACAGCTAAAAGAGAGATAATTTTGAGTAAATTAATTGCGAATACGATGATTATGTTACTTCAATCAGCCGAGATATTTATTATGGTATCATTCTTTGGACTATACAGTTTAGGTTCATTGTTTTATCTCTTTTTAGTTCTAATAATGATTGGTTTTTGCGGGATTTGCATTGGGTTATTTATTTCAACTTTAAGCCCTACAGAGCAAAGTGCAAATCAAATGTATATAATTATGTTTATTGTGATAATGCTTTTTTCTGGAAGTATCCTTCCTTTAAATTCTGATTTGCAAGGTGCCCAAATTTTTATAAATTTACTCCCGTTATCAAATGCTGTTCCACTGATAACCGATATAACATTAAAAGGATTATTTCCAAATTTTGAGAATCTTTTTTGGCTTAATTTAAGTTCTTTAATTTATATCGTATTAGCTTATATCATCTACATGTTTAAGAAATTAGAGGTATAGTATGAAGAGATTGAAGGAGAATTCTTTAAGATTAAATTTTGAAAAACTCGGTAATCTGATTACGAACTTAAAATTAAGTATTCTTAGAATTGTTAAACAAGTCAAAAAAGAATTTCGACTGTTGTGGGCTGATAAATTCAATATAATGTTAGCAATAGTGATGCCCCCTTTAATAATAGTTATGTTAGGTTTTACAATGACCGATGATTCAAGCCAACTACAATCTATTCCCTGTGCGGTAGTATCATATGATTCTAATACATTTATTAATGAAAATGATCTTGTAGAATCAAAATTAGATCATTACACAATACCCTATGTAAATGCTGTGAATAAATCAGAGTTACTTGATTTGGTTCGGTTCTATAATGCAACAGAAGAAATTTATGCTATGGAACAAGCAAGAGAGGATTTAATTTCTGGATCAATCAGAATTATTTTATCAATACCGGTTGGTTTTTCTGAAATGTTAGAATGGGGTCTTCCTGGATTAATCGATTGTATTCTTGATGCTTCAAATATTCTATTTATTCAACAGAGTCTAAATGCGGTTTATGATTCAATTAAAATATTTATAAATGATACTAATCTAACTCCTCAATTTGAGGTCCATGGATTTGAAGAATTTACCATTCCGGAGGGTTATAGCAGTTCATTCAATTCTAGTATAGTTATGGCTCTCTCTTTTATGGTTTTTGGGATTGCATTTGTGTTATCTATTTTAGTAATTGTTCAAGAGAAACCAATCGCACGACTTTTACTTACTCCTCTAAAAAGATCGGAAATTCTAACTTCAAAATATATCGCATATATGCTTGTATTATTACTTCAGGTCACTTTATTAGTAATTAGCAGTTTATCCATGGGATTATATCTGGCAGGTAGTATATTAGATCTATTTATCGCCTTATTCATCATTGGATTTTCTGGAATATCACTGGGTATCTTTATTAGCTCCCAGAGTAAGACAAAAACACAGGCTAATCAATTGTTTCTCGCTTCTTATCTTGTCATAATATTATTAAGTGGTATATTCATTCCTATTGAAAATATGCCTTCTTTTTTACAATTTTTTGCATATATTCTGCCCTTATCTCATGGAGATCCTATGATTAGGGGAATTATTACAAAAGGTCAGCCTGTATTTGGTATGCATTTCTTATGGTTATTTATAATTAGTCTAGTATTAATGATAATTTCTTTTGTAATCTTCAGAAGAAGAAAGTATGAGGTGTAGAAAATAAATTCATTGAAATCACAGAAAACAATGGTAGATGTCAAGGATTTAAATGTAAAATTTGGTGAAAAACATGTTATTCATGATGTTAATTTTAATGTGAATCAGGGAGAGATTATTGGATTATTCGGAATTTCAGGAGCAGGAAAGACAACAATAGTTAGAGTTTTAACATGTCAAATAGAAAAAAAACATTGGACTGGTAATGTAAAGGTAACTGATTTATCTCCAGCAAAAAAATCTAACCATTCATTAATATTAACTAATATTGGTTATGTACCTCAATTGGAGTTACTAAATTTATATTTTGATTTAAGTCCATTTGATAATGTTGAAGTTTTTACTTCTACTTATGGCAAGAATAAAAAAGAAGCAGTAAAAACTGCCAAGAATTTATTTAAGATTCTTGACCTCCCTGAAGACACATGGAAAAAGCGAGTTAAACACATGAGTGGGGGTGAAAAGAAACGTCTTTCAATGGCACTTGGACTAATTCACAGACCAAGTGTTTTATTCCTTGATGAACCAACTACAGGTGTAGATGCAAGTAAACGATATGATATTCTTACTTACCTAAAAAAGCTTAATCAAACATTAAATACTACTATGTTTATTATAACTCACGACCTTGAAGCAGCATTGATATGTGATAAAGCTGCGATTTTAAGGGAAGGAAAATTATTAGAATTTGATACACCTCAAAAGTTAATATCATCATTACCGAGTAATGGATTAGTCGCAAGATTTACAATTGAACATTTAAATGAAGAATTAATTGAGTATATTAACCAATTCTCAGCTATTAAAACATTGTTGAGGGTTGGAAATGAAGAAATTGAGGTCCTAATGGATGATTTTGAGAAAAATCTATCAAAATTAATTCAATATATGGTTAAAAAGGGCATGAAAATTAATTCAATGAGTAAAGATTTTGCTTCTTTTAGAAGATATTTTCAAATAAGGATCCAAAAGGAGGAAGAAAAAGAAAAGAGTTTAAAGACAATGAAGGTGATTCAGAAATAATTAATTTAAGTCGTAAAAACAAGCGAAACTTGAGAAATTTATTATTAATAGGCGTTCTCATTGGTATTACTAGTATTTCTTTAGTTCTAGTGAACATTCGTTATATTACATATATAGAGGATCATGAGGTTCAATTTATTAAAGACAATGCTGTTTTTTTTACATGGACGCATCAAAATGAGCAGGGATTATTTATCGAACCGAATTTAGACTCAAATTTCAGAGCAATTGATTCAATAAATTTTTCTTTTGCTAGTATTTCTTCTTCCAATTTAATAAATCCAAATAATATTTCAAATATATACATAAAAACATACAAACCAAATATCTTTTTTGATTACATATTTGAAAAACAAAACATTGATGGGTCATATTCAGATGTAGCTGGACTTGGTAACATGCTTTCCACATATAGCGCTTTAAAAACTTTAGAGATTGCAAATAAATCTTATTTATCACGAAAAATACAGCAGGGAGAGACAGATAATGTTATTAATTATTTAAACATTTCAATGAAAGATAATAGAGAAGGATTCATGGCATTGCCCTTTCTAAATGAATCTGATATAATTTCTACATCAATGGCTATTGATTTAGCGGGTATGTTAAATGCTGATTTTATTATTGATAATGATAACATTTCAAAATTCATCAATTCAACTTGGCTTGCTGGTAGTTATAAATTAACAGACACTGCTTTAAGTATCGCAACAGCAGAAACAACATATTATGGAATCAAAGCATTTTTAGGGTTGAATATGAGTTATACAGCCAGTGAACAAACTGCTATTTGGGGATACTATAATTCACTTTATAACATTATTGATGGAGGATTTGCTAGCATTTTAGGGGGATTATCCGATGTCCAATCAACATATTATGCTCTTTCCTCATTAAAAATATTAGGATTACCAAAACCCACATTTTTCAACGATACAAAAACATTATCTTATATACTTAATTGTTTAAACTCAGATGGAGGTTTTGGCTTACGTCCTGATGACAATTCAAACTTTAAATCTGGATGGGCTGCTATAAAAGCAATCGATATTCTCAGAGAAGACAATTTGACGAATTTTTCTGGTATTAATGATATAATTCTTAGGTATTACGATTGGCTTCATTTTTATCAAGGTAAAAATTCTTTATTTGGTCAGACTACTATTCAAGCGAATTATTTTGGAGTTTTAGCGCTGTATAAATACAATCCAAAAATATTCTATGGAGTAATAAATGAGGAAATCATTAATGAGGAGATACTAAATAATATTATCTTATTTGTTAACCAGTGTTATAATCAATATAATGGAGGGTTTGCATCCAGTCCTGGAGAAAATGCGACACTTTTTTCAACTTATTGTGGATTGAATATCTACAAAATGCTTCAACCTTTTACTAATGAATGGCTTGATGTCTCTAAAATTAATAATATAAAAAGTTATTTAGTTGATCTCCAAAATCCTGATGGAGGGTTTAGTATAGGTGGAGATGTTGAAATTATTTTATCTATGTTTGGACCATTGTATAAAGTATTCTTGTATTTAATTAATCCGAATATATCAACTGTTGAAAGTACATATTGGGCTTTAAATTCACTAAAGATTCTCGATGGAGTAAATGATATCGATCATAATAGTCTTACTCATTGGATGAGATCATGTCAAAATCCTGATGGTGGATTTTCGCTTTATGTTGGTTTTTATAGTGATGTAATTTCAACATATTACGGACTTGAAGTATTTACTGAATTGTTACAGTCCGAACCAATGTCTAAAATTTCCGCCATTGAATTTCTAAAAAATGCCCAACGTTCTGATGGTTCTTTTTCAGTTCTGCCGGGTTTAGGGAGTTATTTATCTTTACCATCAACATTTTTAATAACTTATATTGGAGCAAAAGCTCTTTATGATTATAGATTCCAACCAGAAAATATAGAAAATACTCTAAATTGGTTTATTGAATGCATAAGTTTAAATACTGGAGGAATTGGAGATAGCCCTGGATTTGGAGGAGATATAAGAAATATTGCTTATGGTATTATTATTGTTGATGAATTACAGTATGACCAAAGCTTTGATTCCAAACCCTGGAGTGAATTAATAACATATATACTAATTGCTGAAATTGCTGGAATTGGTTTATTCATTTTATTAAAATTATATCAAAGACTTTCAATACCACAAAGGATAAGATTAACTTTAGGAATTGGAGGAAAACTTAATCCATCTTATTTACAAAAATTTCCTGCTATTAATTGTGAAAATTTAAGTATTTATGCTGGTGGAAAACTAATTGTTGATTCTGTTTCTATGAATGTAAAACATGGAAAAATATTAGGGATTCTAGGAGAAAGTGGTGCTGGTAAATCTACATTCGTAAAAGGTTTACTTGGAATGAGAAAAATTACTGGATTTTGTCAAATTTATGGAATGGATATGAATAAAAGATCATCAAGAAGAATTAGACCAATATATGGTTATGTACCACAAGATTTAGGGAAAATCTATCATGATTTTACTACTCTGGAAAATTTATTATATTTTGGTAATCGCTATGGTCTTTCAGAAAAAGAAATCATAAGTAGATCAAAAAGAATTTTGCGTAGCTTAGAAATAGAAGATAAAATGAATGAATTAGTCAAAAACCTTTCTGGTGGACAAAAAAGACGTGTTAGCATCGCAATTGGATTAATACATTCACCAACGTTTCTTATATTAGATGAACCTACATCAGGTTTAGATCCAGTAGTTAGAGAAAACTTATGGTTAGTTTTAACAAAAATCAATGAGCAATTCAAAACTACGTTAGTTGTGATTACTCACTATCCTGAAGAATCCCGATTTTGTAATCTTGTTGCAATATTTGGTAGAAAACGTGGAATGATCGATTTTGGACAACCAAAAAATCTTTTAGCTAATTTACCAGGAAAAGGTAGATCGATTGAAATAACTTTTAATGAGTCAAAAGAGGATGTTATTGCTAGACTTGAACGCATTGAAGACATAGAAAAAGTTTTAGAAAATAAAGCAAATATCAGTTTTTCAATATTTACTAATCTAAATATAGATAACCTGTTTGAAAAAATTGAACAAGAATTTGGGAAGGATTCAATACTAGAATTAAAACAAATAGATTCTAAGATGGAACAATATTTTCGCTACAAAGCAATGGAGGTGCCTAAGATTGAAAAACTCTAGAAATGTTGAATTAGAGCGTCTAAGGTTAAAAATCTTAGATGCAATTAGGTACTCGAAGCGCTTTTGGATGACATATAGGGAAAATACGTTTGGGATTGCCTCAATACTCAATTTAATTTATAAAAAGTCCTTTATCGAAGTATTGTTTTTTACAAACAAAGATGTTATGGAAGAAGGAGTACCTTTATTAAAAATATATACACCATTAGAGGAAGAAATTGATTTTAATGAAATTATTGTAGAACCTGATTTTGATGAGGATGGTCTTGTTAGCCCAAGGAAAATTATTGAACGTATGAGGAAACTTATTAGAAAGGAATTTCAAAAGCGTTTAACACTATTAGATAAAGAAGTGGAATTACTAGATAAGAAGTTCGAAAATTATCCCATCGAGAATAATCCTTACTTTAGAGAGATTAGAATATTTTTCCCCTATTTTGTTATATGGATAAAGGTAAATTTTGAAAAATACCCTCTCTTACCATCATTTTCCTTTTCGAAAACACTCTTAAAAATTATAAATGAAAGAGAATTTAGCGAAGATAATTTTATTAAAAACTGGAATGAGGTAAAAACACCTCACATTTATCAATTAATTGAGAAAGTATGTGAAATTGTTACAGACCGTCTAAAATTGGATCAATTAAAAGAAAATTCTCAACATTTAATTCTTAATAATGTATCTATTAAGAACGGGATAAAAAATGTCTCATTCAATATTCATAGAGGAAAATCAATAGGGATTCTCTATGAGGAACAGCAACTCTATGATAAAAATCATAGATATGATTTATTTTATTTATTTTGGGCTATTTCGGGAAATTATTCTGATTTTTCTGGAACAATAGAGATTTTTGGAAATCAGGTTCAACAATTAAATAAAACAGATTTAGAAAAAATAGTAATTCTGCCCCAGGCATACGAAGTAGAAATAAAAAACATGAAGATTAAGAAAGCAATCAAATATAATATCAATCTTAATGAAACCCTTAAAAAAAGAAAAACTTTAGTGAACACATTATTAAAAGATGCTGGTTTTGAACCTAAGTTTGATGAAATAATGGAGGAAATATTTCTAGCTGCTCCAAAGAGGATTCGTCTTAAAAATATATATATTAAAAATGCTTTAGAAGTCACTGGATTATTGCATAAGAAAAATAAAAGAATATCTAAATTAAATCAACAAGAATACCTCCTATTTTCGATTGCTAGGACTTTGCTACAATTTCCTTCAATAATTATGTTCTTTATTCCGTTTGAAATATTAGACCGACTAGAATATGATAAATTCAATACTTACATGAAAAAAATTAAAGAAAAGTTTCATGTGATTTTAATCTTTTATGCTCCCGAAGTAATAATATCCAATTGTGATCAAATCCTAACTGTTAGCAATATGGAATCCAAAACAGGAACCTTTAATAACTTAATCGACGAATTACCTCAATCAGGTGAAATAATTATAATTGAATTAGATAATCCTAGAGAAGACTCAATCAAAAAGTTATATAAATTTGATGAAATAGCAAAAATCATAGAAGAAAGGAAAAATGAGAGATTTAAAATATTTTTCAAAGAACAACCTGATCAAATGATAATTCGATTAATAGATTTATTTAGTCAAAATCTTTTCAGTTTTAAAAGATATAGAGCATCCTTAGAAGATTATTCAGATTTTTTCGAAACTTCTTAAAAATGTAATTAAAAATTAAAAAAAGTGGGATTAAATGATAAAAAGTATATATTTCCTGGACGAGAATGGATTTTTATTATATTCCAAAAATTTTATGGAAGAAAAGTATGATCAAAATGTCTTAATAGGATTTTTTTCATCAATCGCTAACTTTAGTAGAGAAGCATTAGGAGGGATAGTAAAAAATATTGATCTCGGAGAAAATAATAAACTAATATTCGTTCCTAATTCAGAAGAAAGAATTCTCGGAGCTTCTGTAGTAAGTTCTAACGACAATAACCAGTTAGTAACATTAATAGTCAAAAATATGATGCAAGATTTCATTGATTCTTATTCTCCCGATTATGATCTTGAATCAATTTATCCTGATGACGTCGAAAGTATAATTAACAATAATTTAAGAAGGAAAATTATGCCTCCTCTAAGGATAAGATTATTGTTGTCATGGATAATAGCAGGATTTTTATGCTATTTTCTAATTCTCTTAAGCATAAATGTAACTTCTTTTATGTATGATTATTTCAATTTAAACCGATTCTTTACTCCAGAACAATTATTTACCAGATTTATGCCTATTTTGATATTGTTGTCCACAATAAATATAATTATTTTATTCTTACTACCTAATTTAATTCTAGGGTTTTTGTCTCTAAATTGGAAGATTGCTACATTAAACTCTTTGATTTACCTAGTGATAACTATTACATTATATTTCTATTCAACAGAACCTAATTTTGCTTATATTATTGTAGGGCATTTACCATTATCTTTAATCTTCTCTCTATTTTTCCTCTTTATTGGTACAAGATATTCATCAAAAATGTTTTTAAAGAGATAATTAGCAATTCACAAGAATAGAGGAGGTTTAAATATAAGATTATAGATATGGTATTAATAGTAAATGTCGTCTTAGAATGTGAGAATACTAATGATTGTCCCAAAAATGACAAAAAAAGTCCAAGTAATATGTCCAATCTGTAAGTCTAGGGATATAGTTGGTATTCCAGAAATAAAAAGAAACCTAAATTCTCAATTAACAACCATTTCAATCCATAAAGGATTAATCTGTCCGCATCATTTCCAGGTTTTTATGGATAGAGATTTTCAAATTCGAGGGTATCAGAAGGTAGATCTTGAACTAGAACAAAGAAATATCAAGAACTTAAGGAATGGCGTAGCAGCATTTAATCCAGCTGAAGAGGAGGACAAAGAATTGTTTGAAAATATTATCTTAGAGGGGAATTCTTTGAAATACTGTCCTTTAAATTATGATGACAGAGTGATAAAAACCTCCCAAAAGGCTGAAATTGGTCCTAGAAAAAAAGAAATGACATTAAAAGAAATTTATGAGGAATTTTGGGAATTTATCGATGAGGATAACGAAGAATTTCAAAAATTTATTATAATTGATAAAAGAAGGATAAAATCCTCCGGGAATTGTGAATATATTGAAAATTATAACTATTTAAATTTAGCATCATAAAATTCAATAAAGAATTTCTAACTAAATACTGTTTTTTCCCCTTCATTTAAAATAATTTACAATAATGTAATATTGAAATTCGGAATTCTACAAAACTTCTATAAGATAAAGTTATCTTTTGCATGAAAAAGATATAAGAAAATTTAAAATTTAGTAGTTAATTTTCCAAAATATTAAATTATATTAATAAAAAAATCAAAAAATATGAAGAAAGATTAAAATGTCATATAAGGCTGCTAACGATAAAGATTTAGAGGCTATGATTGGCATTGTTGGTAAAGAATATGCTACTAATAATAAAGCTATTACAGCTTCGTATCTGGCAAAGTCTGTAATGGGTTTGGAAAGTCAGATCCCTGACATCGTCGTTCGCCCTAAATACGTAGAGGAGATTCGTAAAATATTAATTTATTGCTCTCAAGAAAAAATTCCTGTAAGTCCCGTTTCAGCAGGATTATCAGGTGGATTTGCTTGTCCAACAATAAGGCCTGGTGGAGTACTTCTGGATTTAGGAAGAATGGACCGAATTATTGAAATCGACGAGGAGAACCGCTATTGTATTATAGAGCCAGGAGTTACAAATGGGCAACTCTGGGCTTATATGCATAAGTATCATCCAGATTGGGCACCACCTATTCCTGATGGGGCACCTCCAGCAGCAACTGTTATGGGGGATGCAATAGATCGCGGGTTTTCCCTTTATACTTCAAGTGTTGGACCACAAGGAGATAATTTTATGTGCGGAGAAATTGTGTTTCCAAATGGAGATGTTGTACGAACTGGTTCGTGGGCACTTCCTTTTGCCAAACCTTTTTATAAATACGGTTTAGGCCCCGATATGTGGAGCTTTTTAATGGGTTCGCAAGGGGCACTCGGTGTAGTCACAAAAGCAGCGGTTAAGATATACCCGCACCCCAAATTTAAGACAGTTGTCGTATGGGGCATGTCCAATCCCTATGATATGCAAGATTTAACACTCGAAGTTGCAAAACAAGAATTTGGTATCTCACATCATACTGTTATGGTCCAGGGTGGTAATTATCCACTGGTCATGGCTCGCTGGCCGAAAGACAAAGTTCCTCATGATTATAAATTCTATGAAGAAATAGGAATTCCACAATGGTGGATGAATTGGGAATGTTGGGCTCAGACTCAGGAAGAATTAGATTACGTAACTAATAGAATTAATAGTATGGCAAAAGATTTTAAAAAGAACAGAGCAAAAGATCCTGATGCGATCAAACCACAAGAACTTCACCCTAAACAGATAGCGAGTCGAATGAAAAAACCTAATAAAATTGCTATTCCGTATAGCTTTTGGGAAGCAGGATTTTTGTTTATTACTTGGTATACGCCATGGAATGAATGTGCCCATTTTGCTGAAAATTATTGTGCGGCAATGGAAAAATATGGTTTTCCACCAGTAATGTGGATTGCTTCGATTGAGCGATGTAGACAGGCAATATGTATGCCCATCGTGTGTTTCGATAGCACAAAATTGAGTGATTTCGAGAAGGTACAGGATATGAATAGAGAGACAACGGAATATAATCTAAAACATGGATGGCTTAACTACAGACCAGATCCATATATTCATATTAAGGCTTATTATCAAGCAGGTATGTACTGGAAATATTTGAGAGCTTTCAAAAAGCTCGTAGATCCTAATATGATAATGCATCCAGGAAGACTTGCTCTTCCATAAATTAAGGAGGTTGAAAAAAATGGCAAAAACAGGAATGGAAAGACTTCAAGAGTTAAAAAAAGAAATTTTCAAATGTATACATTGTAAAGCTTGCAGATTTGCTTATTCTGGAGAACCTGATAGAGAAGGGATAGGAGAGTATACAGGAAAACAAGGTACAGTACTTTATGAAGGGATGGTTGATGCATGCCCTGCTGGTATAGAGTATGGTTGGGAAGCATTCTGGAATGCGGGTAAGATTTGGATTGCCCGTTCAATTTTAAGTGGCGATTTGGAATTCACTGAAGAAGTAAGAGATGTAATAATGCCTTGTATTACTTGTGGTCAATGTTCAGCTCAGTGCGAAAATAAGGTCCCCACTGTTGATATTATTGAATCGCTAAGAGCTGCATGTATTGAAGCAGGAATTCCCATGATTGATAAGCACCAATTAGTTGATAAATTGGTAAAAGAATTAAACAATCCGTATGGAGGTAAAGCAGAAGAACGCTTAAAGTGGGCTAAAGATGCAGGTCTTGAAAAGTTTATTGACAATAAAGATGCTAAAATTGCTTATTATGTTGGTTGTACAGCAAGTTATCGACAAGTTGAGGTTGCAATAGCAACTGCCAAACTTTTTGAAGCATTAGGAATGAATTTTACCTTAATTGAAGATGAAGTATGCTGTGGCAGCCCATTTTTTAGGGTTGGAGCTGTTGATACTGCTCAAGAGTTAATGAATAAAAATTTAGAAGCTTTTAAAAATGCAAAAATGGTATATTTCAGTTGTGCGGGTTGTTATAGAACCTTTACTATTGATTATCCAAAATGGATGGCTGAAGGGGAAAAGCTTCCTTTCAAGACAGAGCATGCTTTTGAACTAGTAGCAAGATTAATTCAACAAGAAAAAATTAAATTCAAACCAAACAAAGAATTAAAGGGAAAAGTTGTTACGTACCACGATCCATGCCATACTGGAAGACATTTCGCAGTAGATATGGAACAAGATATGATTAGAGAGTCTAAAAATTTGTTGTTCGATTCACGAAAAATTAGGGAAAAGATCGAACAATGGTATGAAGTTCCACGTATAATTCTTAGAAAGCTTGAAGAAGATGTGGGTATTGTTTTTAAAGAGATGTATCGTATTAAACTTGATAGTATGTGTTGTGGTGCTGGTGGAGGTGTAAGGGCAGGATATCCAGAATTTTCCATCAGAACAGCCAGTTTGCGATGTGACGAGGCAAATGCTGTTGGTGCAGACATCTTGACAACCGAATGTCCATTTTGCTGGAGGAATCTCTCTGATGCGAATGATATGTATAATCACGGCATGAAAGTTATGGGAATACTTCAGATGATAACGGAATATAATCTTTTGGACATGATGGAAAAACCTAATGAGAAAGATTTCTTAACACCGTCTATTAGAGATTTAGAGTGAAGCGGAACTAAAAACTTGAGTGAAAATCTCATTTAAACTTATCTCTTTTTTAATATTTTTTTTTAATTTAAGACTGAATTAATCGATTCAGATTTCCTTTTATTGATATATTGAAAGACTAATTTTTGAAAAGAAGATATTTTTATCTTTTTCAATTTTAAGACAGAACTTACTTCTTTTACTCAAAATTTATATTAAAATTAGAATTATTTCTAAATTAATTATTCTAATTAAGTTTCTGTGACAAGAGTGCTAAAAAGGAATAATAAAGTTAAATTTCCACTTATTATGATATGTTTGATATTGTCAACAGTAACAATTCTAGCATTAAATATGAATATAGATTTTATTTTGAACAAGAATAATGAAAATTCAGGAGGGCATTCGGATGAATTTTCAATATATACCAATCAGCCAGATACAACTGGTCCAAATATCACTTTTATACAACCTAATGTAAATTGGACAGATATAGAATCAAAATCTTATGAAATAATTGTAAATATAACAGATGAACATCCTCCTTTACCATTACCTGGTTATGTTTTAGTTCAAATATCAAATTTAACAGACTTATTAATTAACACCTCAATGATCTCAGCTGGAGGGGATACTTGGACCTATAAGTGGGAGAATTTAAGCACGTATCAAAATAAAATGTTTTATATAATAAGGGTTTGGGCAAAAGATTCTTCGGTAAATGAGAGCTCAACCTTATCTGATGCGTGGTATGTTTACCTGAATATCCCTCGTAAAATAGATCTATCAACACTAAGGCTTGTAATATATATTGTCGGAAGTTCGGTAATATTTGCTTCAATTATTGTTTTTTTTAATTGGTTAGCAAATCGCAAATTACCTTATCGCCGAAAGAAGAAAGAAAGTATCTAATGCTATATTTTTTAATAATAATTCTTTTTTTTAATTCCAAAAAAATAAATGTTCATATTATTATATTTGATCCTAATAGAAAAAATTAATATTTTTAAACTATTATTTTAGGGGTTTTATTTATTTGTGACAGTTATTGAACAAAAAACAGCATATCCTTATATTACGGAATTTAAAAAGGAGCCTTTTAAATCATTTTTGCTCAAAAAAAGAAGAGAAATAGGGATTTATTATCTTAGTGATTATGATAAAGTTGTAGAATTTTATCAAAGCTTCAATGAAACTCTACTTACCGATAAGTCTATAAATATCAAAATGATTTATTGGTTCTTATTATTAAGAAAATATCTTAAAGAAGATAAGTATGAATTTAGAGATAAAATATTTGACTATATTAAAAAATGTGAAATTCATAAAAATAATCAATTAGGCTTTAAATTCAAACCTGATTCCCATAATATACCTGATATTTGGTCTACTTATTATGCTGTTTCTAGTTTGAAGCTATTAGGACTTTTGGATGAATACTTTGCTATATCGGATCAAGACCAAGTTCGAGAAGAACTAAAAAATTTTATTTTAACTCACAGGAAAGGAAATGGATTTTTACA
>JBHLKV010000018.1:0-25740 GCA_048886305.1 Candidatus Hodarchaeota archaeon | reverse complement strand
TAGAACTTTATTATCTTTCTAGAAAATTGGAAATGTTTAAATAAAATTATGGAAATTTTAATACGATGAGCGACAATTTAAAGGATTTAATAGATAAAGCTGAAGAAGAAGAAAGGAGCAGAGCAGTATTAGAAAAGACTATAGAAAAATTGAATAATGAGATTAATAAATTAAAAGTCCGATTAGAAGAACAGAATTCACGAACTTTATTAGGTGAAAAAGCTTCCACTGATAGTTTTAATGAATCAGAAGAAATTACAATTTTAAAGAATTTGGTTTCTTCACAACGAAAAGAGCTAGCTCAAAAAGATTATGAAAGTGAAATTTTACAGAAAAAAATTGATGATTTAAATTTCGAATTGTCAAAACAAAAAGATAGAGATGCGGTAGACCCTATGATTTTAAAAGAGTATTCTCAAAAAGTCGAAAATTTAACAGAAGAATACCATAGATTAGAGAAAAACCTTGAACCCCTGAAGAATCACTCTTCCAAATTAGAAGATGAAAATAGATTGTTGAGAAATAATATTAGAGATTTAACTACTGAGTTGGCTACAATTGCCCAATTAGAGGAAGAAATTATAGGTTTAGAAGCAAAGATAGCAGAATTAGAGGATAAAAATAAGCTACTCCAAGAAGAAGAAAAACCTGATGTTGAGTTTATTGAAAGTACTCGTAATACTATTGCAAACTTGATGGAAGAAGTAAATAGACTAGAAAATGTAATTCTTAAAAAAAATGAGAAAATTCATGAATTAGTCAACGAAACTAATTTATTAAGAAATAACATTGAATTCTTAAAGATGCAAAAACCAGACGTTGCACAATTAGAAGAAGAAATCGCTATTTTACAAGAACAAGTAATCGAGCTTGAACTTGAAAAAAAAATACTGAAAGAAAAAGGTAAAAAAGTAGTTGAGGAAGCTGTGTCCAGTCCCCAATCTCAAGAACCAATTGAGCTCCCTACTCTAAAACCTTTAGAAGTTGAGACTGAACAATCACCGGAACCTTTTTTGGAGGCAGAAGAAATTATATCGGAATCTAATGGCTTGAAGGTTAAGCTAGAAGAAGTTGATCCTTCTTATGTTTTAGTTGATGAATTGAAATCGATTCTTACTCCTGAACTAGAAAAAGAAAAACAACCAATTTTTGAAGGAACTCCTGAAGGAAGACGTAGATGTCCAAAATGTGGAAATACTAATAAAGCTCTTATCCGGGAAATGCCTGATAAAACTCACATTATTTTAGCATACCCACGAATGTATGGTAAGAAATATAAATGCGGTCTATGTGGTATTGAATGGCGATAAGTTGAAAATATAAAAAAAAATATAAAAAGAGATAAAAAATAAACCTCTTATCTTATTAGAGTTTCCAATTATATTAATTTAAGTTCCAATTTTTTGTCCTTTCGATTTCATATAGAGAATAAGTATTCCTAATAATAGGGGCACAACTGCTAAACCATACGAAAAAAATATTCCTACTCCCCAACTATAATCACGAAATATTACATCACTTACTTCTGCAACATATATAGATGGAGCAATTATTAATAGAACTCCTATTATAAGCCATAATACCCCAAAAAGACTTAAATTTTTTTCAGTTTCAAAAACGTTTAATGCTCTAGCTATAAAAAAAGTTATTAGTATGATTATAAAGCAAATTATCATCATTATCATAGCAGTTCTACCAGCAGTAAGCCATCCCTCAATTGGAACTGTACCTGTATCAACGTTTCCCTCACTAGCATGAAAAAAGAATCCCCAATACCAATAAAACTCTGCATAATTAAATGGTTCCTCAAGAACAACACCCCATACAGGAATAAATATATGTAAAATACCTATAATTACATATATGATGAAACCCAAAGTAGGTTTGCCTTTTAAAGTTGCCAAATCTCTCACTTATTTTTTTTAAATTTTAGTATTTGAATTTCAATATTATTAGTTCAACGTCTCTTTTTAAAAATCTTTCTATTTAATAACTTCCCTATTTTTTTTAAAGCCATTCAATATCAAGTTGTTGAGCAGAAACTGTCAGTTCAGCAGAGGCTCTAGTATATTTCATTACTTTAGCCATATCTCCTTCGAGTTTTGCTTTCCCACTCAGCATCATTCTAATCGAATCAGCTTCACCAAGAGTTATTTTTTTCCATGTTTCATAATCAGTCGTGTATATATATTCAACTTCATAGCCTTCTCCACTTGGTTTTTCTCCAGGTTGTAAAAGTTTTACTTTATCTTCTGGATTTAATTTCTTACAACCTGTGCATTTACCATGATAAAGTCCAATCCACATTCTCTGTTCATGATCTAAAGGACCGTTTGGAGTGGCTACCCAGACAAAGTCGCCTTCCCAGTCGGCAGCAGCGTCCTGATAATTCTCATTTTTATTAAGGGCATCACGATAGGCATCCGCAAACTCTTGAGTACCATATTTTACTTTTACCAACTTTTTTCTCCCTCTCGTTTGTTTATATTTAAATTAGGAAGAATACTTTTAAATCTTATATAAATTCTATGATTAAAATTCAAATTATTTTTAAACTATAAAAAAAGGTTCTTCTTAGGATTTCATGCTAGAAATTGAACAGGTAACATCTAAAGAACGAATAGAACAAGTGTCCGAGTTATTTATAGAATATGCTAACTACTTAAATATTGATTTAGATTTTCAAAATTTTAATAAGGAGCTTGAATCCTTGCCTGGAGATTATTCATTACCAGGGGGGTGTATTCTCTTAGCATTTTATAAGAATGAATTAGCAGGATGTATAGCTCTAAGAAAGTTTGAAAAGGGTATATGTGAGATGAAAAGACTCTTTGTGCGATCAATTTATCGAGGAAAAGGTATTGGAAAAGCATTATCAGAGAAAATTATTAACATAGCTCGCGAATTGGGGTATATTAATATGCGTTTAGACACACTTCCATTTATGAAAGAAGCAATAACCTTATATTTATCCTTAGGATTTAAAGAAATAGATCCTTATCGTTATAATCCTTATGAGGGTGCTAAATTTTTTGAGTTAAAACTATAAACTTATTTTTTTCCTATGATAACATAATCGGGTTTATTTGAAACACTAATCTCTTGAAATCCTAATTGTTCCATCCAATTATATACTTGCTGTGGATCAAGCCAAAACGGCTCACCTTTTAAATAAGCCCGAGCTCTCTTTAACCCTCTTCTAAGAATTAGTGGAACAAAATGTAAACGCATTTTCCATCTAGGATAAGCCCCATTTTTATCTTTCAAAATAAAAAGCCCTCCACTCCTCAATACACGGTATATTTGTTGTATTGTCTGTTGCGCATCTTTAAAATCATGAAGACAATTTAAACACACTATCACCTCTATATCATCATTTGGTAATGGAATATCTTCAGCAAATCCTTTCACTAGTTCAAGCTCATCAATATTATTTTGTTCTGCTTTTTCTTTAGCAATTTCTAACATTTGTTCTGAGGAATCAATCCCGATTAATTTAACATTAGAAATAATTTTCTTAATTTCAAATAAAAGAAATCCCGGTCCACACCCAATATCTAAAATTTTAGGAGTCCCTTCTATACCAAACTTCTCTATTGAATTCATAACCAACTTCGCAAATGGTTTATATCTAGACTTTATTAACTTCTTCATCGATTGAATAAATCTCTCAATACGTTCTTTCGTCCATATGTTAGTTGATTGGCTCATAATAATTCAAAGCTTTTATAGTATATTAAAGTAGAATTCCTTTAAATAAAGAAAAAAAAAAAGGGAACCTGTCAGACGTAAAAAAATACTAAAAAGAAATTAACAAATCTCTCATCCTATATTTTCTATCTTCCAAAATTCCTAATTTTTATTACCTATGTTCTTTCTTAATTAATAAATTATTTTATTAATAAAAAGATTTCCGGCCATGAAAACTCTGTCGAGGTCCTTTTTCAGTAACTACGACATTGCTCGCTTGTGGTCCCTTTTGACCCTGGCTGACTTCATATTCTACTATATCGCCTTCATAGATTATTTTAAAATCGCCACTTTCGGCTTTAATAGCTGAATAGTGAACAAAAATATCACTCGAACCGTCATCGGGAGTAATAAAGCCATAGCCTTTCTTACTATTAAACCATTTTACTGTTCCTTTTGCCATTTTGATGGCACCTTTCTTACTAAACCTTTTAAAAACAATTGTGTACATTTACTAAAAATGCAACAATTGAGATTTTTAGGTATTCTTTTGTAATAAGCTTTTGCTATTAAAACTAAAAAATAATTTTTTGATTTCTTATAGAACACATCCTATTGCTTTTTAAACGGATTTGGAATCCATTTTGGTACTTTCGTTTTATATTCTAAAAATTGATTACCAAACATATTTTCAAGAATATTTTCTTCGAAATTTACCATCCAATTATAAATCAGAATTACGATAATGAAGAGGCCAATACTAATTAATGAAATGGATAAGGTGATAAATGCTACATAAATTAATAAAATGCCAAAATACATTGGGTTTCTCACATATCTTAGAATCCCACTAGTAATCAAGCTATCAGGTGGTTGATGTGATTTAAATAAAGCACGGTGAGACAAAATTATAAAAGTAATTGCAGTTGCTAAGATTAACATAAATAGTATTAAACGAATCAAAAAAGGTACAAATCTGTTTAGAAATATTGATAATTGAAAAATATTTGAATCTAAAACCCATATTATAATAAAAACTATTGGTAACACGGCATGAAATATATGGGCATTTGGAATTTCCCTCTCATGACCTTCATGTCTTTTTGATTTCATCTTAAACATCCTATTTTAATTTATATTCGTTTAAAGCCCATTTTAAATCTATTTAATTCCATATAATAAACCCATTGTTTTAAGTTCAAATTTCAACAACTTAGGTATTGGAATTTCTTGAGTTGTTTCAATGAAATTAACCTTCTCAATACCCCATTTCTTAATCTCTTTGATTAATTGTTCAATATCACCAAATTTCTTTTTACTTTTAAAAATATCTTGGAGAGAAAATGCCCCTCCTTTTTTCAGAACCCGAAAAGACTCACTGATGAGTTTTATTTTATCTTTTGCATCTCGAACTTCATGATAAACAAAATTACTCACAATCGCATCAAACTCACAATCTTTAAAAGGCAATTCTGCAGCATGCGCTTTTTGAAATATGACTTGATTTGCCAATCCTTCGACTTTAGCATTCTTCTCGCACATAAGTTTAGAATAATTCCATAATTTTCCCCAATAGTCAATTCCCCAAACTTTAGATTCGGGGAATTTCTTAGCGAGTTCTATTGCTAATGCTCCCGCTCCTGTGCCAATATCAAGCGCTTTGCCTTGCCCATTCCAAGATAGTTTGTTAATGACTAAATTCCAAACCATAAATTGTAACTCTTTATTATTTACGGAAAATTTATAGAATAAATAAAACAAATAAGAAGATGGCAAAAGAAGCAATCCTACAATTACCCATAATACGATTCTAACGATTAGAGGAATTGGGAATAAGGAAAGGATTAAGAAAATTAAAATTGCACCTATTATAAAGTATAGTAAATTTAATGGTACCCAATTTCCATAATTTGCTGAATTTTTGATAATTTACCGCCTGTATATGTTATCTTTTATTCTTTTTTATACTAAATGGAAGATATCTTCCCACTTTTGAGCTATAAATTTTATAATTTTCTCCAAATCGTTTAACAAGGAATTTTTCCTCATCTCTAATTTTTGAATCAAAAGTTAAAATGTTTACTATTAAGAATATCAGTGAAAATATTGTCGGAATAACAAAAAAACTTCCAAAGAGAAGCAAATAGAGACCCATTACGATAGGATTTCTCATTAACCTATAAATTCCCGTAGTAAT
This sequence comes from Candidatus Hodarchaeota archaeon, assembly GCA_048886305.1. Taxonomy (GTDB): domain Archaea; phylum Asgardarchaeota; class Lokiarchaeia; order Sigyniarchaeales; family SOKP01; genus Loki-b32. The sequence continues at coordinate 19,853 of JBHLKV010000018.1, read as the reverse complement.
TAAAGAAATTTCTTCTTTTGGCAGTTCAATCCTAAAGTTAGTTCCTAGTGCGATTGTTCCCCATAAATCTATGAGTAACCCTAAAGATATGATTATCATACCGATAAATTTGAAAACGTCTGAAATTAAAAAGTCAAAAACTAAAAAATTTAGGATTGTTTTACCAAAGATAACAAATGTAATAATATATGATAACCAAGTAAAAATAGTATAGGGAGTTAATCTAGTCAGTAATGAGGCTCCTTCATGTGTTCCGTGAGGATCTTTACCTTTCTTCTTTAATATTACCATAGGTATAAACAATCCTATAAGGAAGAACATAATTACTGTGATAAAAAAGAGTTTAATGATAATTAGATTGATCACTGTCAATTACATCTTATTCTTTTAATTATTTGGAGGTTAATTTCAAAATATTACTCGTTATTTTTATAAATCTTCTTTTTGACCTCCACTAATTTTATAATTATTATAATCATATTTAAATCTTTTAGTCATATCTAAATTATAAAATTATATTGGCAATGAAGCACGTCATTAAACTAAATCAAGGACTTTGAATAACCAAAAACCAATAATTAATTATTATAATAATAGAAATAGTTCTAAGAAAAACATATCTAATTTTAAATCCTTTAATAATTTCATATTACTATAAATATAAGCATAAATATGTTCTTTACTGAAATATCTTAAACATAAATTCTCTCCTTTCACTTCTTTTATAATACTAACAATTTGGTTAAGAATTGTCTTTAGATACGTAATAACCAATTCTTTATCACCTTTTATAAGGTTTATATCAACTATATTAAACCAAGAATCCTTAGAATAGGAAATATTCTTCAATTCCGTACTATTTTTGAATTTAGCTCGATTTTTAATGGTTTTATACGATTTATCGATGAGATTTAAAATTTCATTTTTGGATTTACTATACATTTTATGATCTATGATATTCCTAATAGATATTAATATATGTTGGAAGACACCTAATATATCAAAAAAATCTGCAACATGTGTTAAGGTTTCAACTTCTTCCCATTGGCTATAATAATCCTCAATTACATTGATAAATGGCAAGAATATATTAATATTTCCATCCCAACTATGACCTTTTTTCTCCCAAGCGGATTTAAATTCTTTAATGAACGCTTCTTTTATTACGTTCAATCTCCCCATTAACATTTCAGTTCTTACATTTTTAGCGTCCGCTGCTACAAAAAGCAATTGATACTCTGGTTCCAATATATAACTCCATCTTAATCCCCCCATTTCTATAGATTCTAATGATTGCTTAAATTCAACCATAGAAAAATGATGAAATGCTGTTAAAAAACCAGAAACGATATCCTCATCTGCAGAAATCTTCAGAAAAGATTTATATAGCAATTTTGTTCCAGATTCAGAATCTAATATCCAAATGATCATAATCGGGATAAGGAACTTTTTTTAAAATTTAAAGTATATTCTTATGAGAATTTGAATTAATGGTTCATATTAAATTATTTAGTATTATTCTTTTATATTTACTGAAAAAATCATCTCTATTATTAAAATAGGAAATCTAAAATTTTAATAGTTATTTTTAGTTAAATAACTTATTATGGGTCTTTTAGTAGTTTTTTACTCAAGAACGGGTAATACAAAGAAGATAGGTGAATTAATTTCAAGAGAGTTAAATTGCGAATATGAAGAAATATTCGATACAAAAAAAAGATCAGGATTTATAGGATTTATTAGAGCTGGTGCTGATGCTACAAGAAAGAAATTGACTATCATTAAAGAGATTGAAAAAAATCCAGAAAATTACGATTTAGTTATATTGGGAACGCCGATATGGAATAGAAGAATGAGTACACCAATAAGAACGTATATCACCGAGTATAGGAGTAAAATTAAGAATGTTGCTTTTTTCTGTACAATGGGAGGGAAAGGAAATCACAAAGCTTTTGAAAGTATGATGCATTTATTTGATAAACAACCAATAGCAACTCTGGAAATTAATAAAAAAGAAATTAAAGAAAGAGTATATGATGACAAAATTAGAAAATTTATTTTATCCTTGACTTAATTATTTCTATGAAATATTTTACCTATAACGTGGTAAATCTTTAGTTTCTTGGTAATATGACATTACTCCTAATTCTTTCATCTGATTATTCATTTGAATCCACCTTCTCTTAAGATCAGAATCAAAATTAGTTTTATCACAAGGAAACTCATCACATTGGAAGCAAAAATCAACTCCTTTACTTTTATAACAATCTCTTACTCCACAATCAGGATATAAGCAAGATCCTTTCCTACATCCATTACAATTCTCCTCTGTTAAATAGATAAGTAGTTCTTTAAAAGGAGGATAAATCTTAAATACCGGAAGAAATATTGAGAATCTTTCAGCATATCTATCGAAAGATCCTAAAAGCTCTTTTAATTTAATGCTGCTTTTTCTTATGTCCCCATTAGAATTAGCAAAACATTTACGGCAATTTAACCCACACGGAGCAAGAATATCTAATATATCTTCATATTTCATTTCTCTATCATTTCACCCAATTTTTATTTTTATACTGACTATTTTCGCCAAATATAAATATCAAGATTAATGAAATCATCTTCATTAAAAACAATTCCCTCTATCTCTAATAGTTTTTTTTGCATTTCATAACCACCATCTTTAGGCAATGAGATTCTTCCTTTACTATTAATAACTCTATGCCATGGTAAATTATCTTTCCTTGAACAAGAATGCAATATCCATGCTACCTGTCGTGCAGCTCTTGGGTTTCCAGCAAAAGATGCAATTTGACCATATGTTGCCACCTTTCCGCTTGGAATTTGTTTAATTAGTTGTTTTATTCGCTCAGATAATGTTTCATTCATCTTAAAATCATATTACATAAATCTATTAATTAAAAATATTCATAATATCACCTGCGCAAGGCTGTCTTCTTGTAACTAACATTTTTTACAAGAGTCATTCACTTATTTAACTACATTTAATTTTCAGATGCTCACGGACTGATTGAAGTACTTAAAACATATAAGAGGATAGATACAAATAGAATCACTGTTGTTATGATAATAATGATTATAATTTTCTTTTCTCGCTTCATAGATATCAAATGATCTTCTAATTTGATAATTACACATACAATATATTATAAACGTGAATAGATAAAACATGTTCGAATTTAATTTTATATATAGAATTTCTTTATTTAATTTAAAATTCAATAATTTTGATGTGAAGAAATTTGACATATAAAGATTTAATTAAGGAAGAAGTAAAAGTATATAATTTAGATGATATGCTTGAATATCAAGAAGGCTCAGTTGTCAGTAGAGCTCTAATAAATAAAGATGAAGGTACGGTCACCTTATTCTCTTTTGATAAGGGTGAGGGATTAAGCGAACATACTACCCCATTTGATGCTCTTGTGTATGTATTCGATGGAAAAGCTAAAATTACAATTTCTAAAAAAGATTACATTTTAGAGAAAGGTCAGATGATTCTTATGCCTGCAAATGAACCTCACGCATTAAAGGCACTCGAAAACTATAAAATGATGCTGATAATGATAAAAACTGTTTAAAAAAATCTTCTATTTTCTTTTTATTTTATATACACGTTTTAAAGCCACTTTACTTTTGCTGACTTTCGAGGTGGTATTCGATAATACTTGAATTTTGGAAAACCAACTGCTAAAGTATAGCCTACTATATGATTTGGTGGAAATTGAATTACTTTAGCAACATTATCAAACGTATTTATAGCAGCTGTTGCCATTCCTAACGAGCATGTTCCTAATCCCAGTGATTCTGCTGCTAACATAATATTGCTAGCTGCTACAGAACAATCTTGAATTAACGTGCTTGTTTTTTTAGAGGCATGAATAATAATTAGTTCTCCATTCCAGCGCCAAAACTCTTCACCTCGCTTAATTCCCTTAAGGAAATCACCAAAAAATGGAAGTGTACCTTCAAATATCTTTAAGTAGTCCTTTTCAATAGATTTTCTGTATTCTCTCCATTTACTTCGTTCGGAAAAAATTTTTGATAGTTCAATAAATCCTTTTGTAATTTCATCAGAGAATTTTTTCAATAATTCAGGATCACGTAAAATAGTAAAATTTACCAGTTGATCATTATGACCAGTTGGGGAATATCTTCCTGCTTCAATAAGTTTGTTCCATAAATCTTCTGGAATTGTTTCAGATTTAAAATTTCTTATAGATCTTCGAGCTTTAATTAAGTTTAATATCTTTTTGTAAGAAGGAAGCTTTAAAGTTTCCAAACTCTCTAATTTCTCTCCATCAGAGTATGACCTTAATTTTATTGCATTAACTGGACAAGCAGCAAAACAATGTCCACATTCCATACATAAAATTTCAGTAGATCGTCTCATTACTAGATTATTATCTCTGAAGTAGTAAAGTCTTAGAGGACATGCCCATGTGCACGCTTTACATTGCGTACAAACATCAAGATCTACTTCAATTTTAGGATTCACAATTTTTTTAACTTCAACCAATTTAGACACTCCAAATTTTATTATTATCTATTTTATAAATTTATCTTAATCGAAGACTTCTGTAACTTTTTTACCTTCCTCAAAAATTCCATTGGTTTTTTCCATCATAGCTGGAATATCTATGCCTTGAGGACACTTATCAAGGCATTCACCGCATTGAATGCATAAACAAGCTGCTCCCTCCACATCTTCACCCTCTGATTTCTTTGTTTCTAACTCATCCATGGTTTTTATCAGTCTATTATAAAACATAGATATCCTAGGTCTCCCTCGTTCGCCCCAATAAAAAATTTCATTTAAAAGTAGCAGAACATAAGGAATTGTAACACCATTAGGGCATGGCATACAATACCCACATCTCGTACAAGGTACTGCTGTATATTGATTAAACCCTTTTCGTAATTGTGAAATAATTCGCAATTCTTCTTCACTTAAACTATTTATTCCTGATTTTTTCGCAGATTCTATATTTTCTATAACATGTTGCATAGTACTCATACCACTTAAAACAACTGAAACTTCAGGATGATTCCAAACAAATTGCAAAGCCCAATCAGCCATAGTTCTCTTTACTTTAGAATTTTCTAATATTTTTTTAATTTCTGGCCTTGTATCTAATTTATCATCTGGGATTGCTAATTTTCCTCCTAGAATTGGCTCCATAATTATTACCGCAATATCTTTACTACCAGCATATTGTAATCCCTTAGTGCCTGCTTGATTGTTAATATCAATATAATTATATTGGATTTGACAACAATCCCAATTATAATAATCAATTATTTCTTGAAATGTATCAAAACCATCGTGAAATGAGAAACCGACATATTGAAATAAGCCATTGTCTCTTGACTCTTCCATTTTTTCGATTAAATTTAAATCTTTTATCTTTTTTAATCGGTCTTTATTCAATCCATGAAATAAGTAAATATCTGGGTTTGATTGTAATCTTTTTATCTGTTCACTTAGACATTTGTCAAAGTCTTCTCTTTTTTTAACTAACCACATAGGTAATTTTGTAGTGAGATGAACTTTTTCACGATAACCATCTTTTAATGCTTTACCTACTAATATTTCACTATGACCATCATGATAAGGGTATGCAGTATCAACATAATTTACTCCATGATCAATTGCATACCGAATCATCTTAATTGCCTCATCTTCGATAATTTTGGAATTTTTGTCTACAGGTAATCGCATAGCTCCAAAACCTAAAGCAGATACCTCCCATCCCAATGAACCCATTTTTCGATACTTCATGATAATCTAAAAATTCTTGTTTTTGTAAAAAGATATGCTAAAAAATATTAATATTTCGTTTAAGTAAGATATACATAAACTAAAATGGTATCTTTATTTCAGATGAATTATGACTCTTTATGATTTAATGATCAAACGTCGATCTGTTAGATGTTTTAAAGATAAAGAAATTCCAGACGAGATTCTTGATAAGTTAATCCAAGCTGCCAATAATGCTCCATCAGGAGGAAACATACAACCGATATCAATAATTATAATAAAAAAGATCGAGGGAAAGAAAAAACTGACAGAATTTGTTGGAGGTCAACCATGGGTTGAAAATGCACCGTTATCCATGATTTTTTGTATTGATTTCTATAGGATAAAAAAATGGGCGTTCGAGTTTGACACTAATTTTCAGGGAGAAAATTCTCTTTCTCATTTTTTAATCGCTTATGCTGATCTTATGTGTGCTGCTCAAAATGTTGTCATCTTAGCTGAAAGCTATGGACTTGGATCAGTTTACGTGGGCTCAATTCAATCTAAAATTGATGATACGAGGGAATATTTTTCAATACCTAACTATGTACTTCCAATGATGGTTTTATCAATAGGTTATCCAGAATCTATTCCAAAATTCATTCCTAAATTAAAACATAACGTAATTGCTCATGAGGAAAAATATCGGACTCTAAGTAATGACGAAATAATTAAAGATTATAATATTAAATATGGGGATTTTGATGAAAATGTTGATAAATATCTGGAAAAAGCCTATATCGAAGTTGTTGAAGCCTTTAAGCAGGATAAAACTAGTTGGATAAAAATAGTCAAAAAAAGAATGAAGAAACTTGAAATAAAGAATCACGCACAGTTCCTATTCAAACTAAGATATCCCTCTAAGGCAATGGTTGAATTGAACGAAAAACAAGTTCAAGCTTTTAAAAATGCTGAATTTAATTTCGTTAAATAATAATATATAGAATTAGTTTCTAAACACACTCTTGAATTTAAAAAGATATTTGAGGGAAGTAGTATTTTAATTTTTAATTAAATTGAAAAAGGTTATAAATAATGGACATCTCGAGTAAATCCCCTATGTATCAAAATGATAAAGCTAATACCAAATACTTGAGGGGAACTTATCGAACATGGCCGATTTTTATAGTTTCCTTTATAAGGTTGTTTTATGTTTCAATTTTTGAAAGAGCTCTGTTTAACTATCTTTATTTCGTAATAGATATTAGAGCAAGTACTTTAGGTTTCATATCCTCTGCGGGTGCACTTACTTACATTGTTGCTCCGATAATAGGACAATTACTAACAAAAAAATTTTTAGGGATTCGAAATGCGATTATTTTAAGCTCGATGTTAACTCCATTTCTAACAATAGCTCAAATATTATACCCCGTAGCTTGGTTTTTAATTATCTGCCGTGTATTATTAGGACTAACATTAGGATTCTTTTGGCCTAATTGTCTTAATCTATTAAGTAAGTGGCAAAAAGTAAGTAGTGTTGAAAAATCTAAAAAGAATTTTGCAATGTTTAACCTTTCTTGGAATTCTGGTTTTATAATAGGGCTTCTTGTCGGTTTTCTTTGGGCATTTTCTATGAATGATTATTCTGCAATGATAATTTCTTGGTTATTATCTTTTCTATTAATACCTTTAAGTTTCTTCATACAAAAGGAAGAAAAACATGCTGTTTTAAAAGAACTAGTAATTTACCAATCAGAAGACCCCCTTTCTCACTTAGACATTAAAGAAGATTTAATAGTTAACTCTAAAACACCTATGATTGTATACTCTGTACTCTTTTCATGGATTAGTATAATGTTTTTAACTATATCAAAATCAATATTTGTTTTTGGCTATCCTATTCTTGTAAAAGCCCTTTTATCTGATAGATATTCTTATCTAACCTATCTTGTACAATGTGGAATACAATTTATGCAATTATTAGGGTTAACCTGGATAAATTCAATGAAAATTTATAGCAGAAAAATATCTACCCTTATAAGTTTCATAGTAGTAGCCCTAATTGCATTCACAATTGTTCTTTTGGGAGATATCTGGTATATTTCAATTATTACGGCTATTGCTGGGCTTTTCTTAGGGTTAATTCATGGAGTTGGGTTGAAAATTATGCTTGAATATGGAACAGCTGAGAATTCCACAAGATATTCAACCATCAATGAAATTATAGTAGGTATGGGATTTGGGTTAACTCCTATAATAGCAGGATACGTTGTTGAAATAGAAATATATTCGATACATTACTTTCTTATATTTTTAGGGCTAGTGGTTTTCTTCATTTTATTGTATCTATCACGAAATGTTAAAAAAGAGAAGATTTCATAGGATTACTTTCTAATTTAAGATTTTTGAATTATTTTAACTTTTAATAAGACTTTCTAAATGTTCTTTTAATTCCATTTCCAAATCTGAATTATGTGGATATCCTTTTTTGGTGTTTTTAGAAAGAATGTTTCTTAAATACTGTTCAATATCATTTGAAGACCCTAGTTTTTCAATTAGATTATTAATTTCGAACTCATTATCTATAATGTTGGTTAAAAACATGTATATCATTATACTTATAGCTTCTTCAAGATTCCTTGCTCCAACTACTAGAATTGAACTTCCATTAAATAAATCACCATGATAACTGAAAAGATTTGTATTCCCCCATTTTTTAATCTTATACTTTAGAAAGTCTAATACACCAATAATATCTAAAGGGGATTTAGTTTGATTGAGCTTAAAAAAGATCCCACACTCTGCCTTTTGCTCATATATAGTTATTAAATTATTTATTTGTATTTTAATTGATACTTTCAAATTTTTATTCTGCATTTTATTCAGATAATTAAGAAAACCTATTATAGATTATGTAGATCAAACGAAAAAAGTATGCTTAATAAAAAAAGAAAAAAAAAGAGTTTATTCTATTTTTACATCAACAGTATCCTTCATTATATCTAAATAAGGGACTTCAATTTTTAACAATCCATTCTTATAGGTCGATTTTGCTTTTTCAGGATCGATTGAGCAGCAGAGTTGATACAGACCGCCATAATTTAATGACTCGGTTTCGCCATACACGACTAAATAATTCTCATTCATCTTCAGTTTAATAGTGTCTTTCTCTACACCAGGTAAAATCACTTCAATTATGTAGCCTTTACCGTCTTCATTCTCATAGGTACATATCTCTGGAATTATTGTTCTCTTTTGTGGTTCTTCCTTAATCTCTTCAATCTCAGTTTTTTCTTCAAATTCTTTTACTTCTGCCAATTATTTCACCATATATTTGTTTTAATTAATAATTACTTTAAAATGAAAAATTAGGCTTTTTTATGTTTGGATAATAAATTTTTAAGAGTTCTTCTAAAATTGATTAAAAAAATAAAGTAAATAACAATATTCACTTTTATAATTTTATTTTTATATAAAATTGAATGAATTATTCACTTTCCTTTTCAATTTTTAAGGAAATATTTTTTTATGCGTTTAACTTTAATTCATTTAGTCTTTCATATCTTATTGATAATTTAAAGTTAAAATGGAAGAATTAGATAAATTTGATACGAAAATTAGAAATCATTCTTTAATAATAATAATTATAGCTATCGTTTTATTGATTATTTGGGGCGTATCCTATACAATTTCACCAGAAAAAGCATCTCCATTATTGATGGCTATTGGTATTGCGTTATTACTTGGTGGTATTTTGTTATTTACAAGAGTACAATATATAATATGGATAAAAAAAAGATATTAATCAATACTTACTTAAGTGTAGAAGAATCTTAGATAAATTGCAATAATTTAATGAGAATAGCTAATCTAAATAAAGATCTTTCATATTTTCATTAAAAATTCATAATAGAAAATAATCCAAAAATTTTTTAATAAGAAAGAAGAATCTAAACTAGAATATATTTAATATGAATTATGAAGACATTAAATTTATTAAAAAAGGGATTCATTTTTATAATCCTATTAAGCTTATTTACAGTACTATTTCAGAATTTAGATGTCATCTCGTCGAATGGTGATGATCATTCTCTTAAAATTAATTTGAATTATGAAATGGTTGAAAATTCAATTAATCAGGGTTTTTATGATAATGTAGATTCAATTGACATTGAATTGCCATCTTCTTCATGGAACATTGAAGATATTGAATTAAATTTCACAAATATAAATAATTTAGGCACAGAGATAGATATTATTGAAAATAAAAGCTATCCTGGAATTTATCATAGTATTTATTACCAAAATATGGGAAATAGGAAACAAGGATTAGCAGTACAATTACATTTAAATGAATCTGAGACGCTGTATGGAATATACCTTTATGGATGGAGAGAGGATACCCCCACTCCTAAGGTTATTCAAGTTCAAATAAGAGGATATGATCCCGTGAATAATATTCCTAATAATACTTTATATTTGACAATGGATATCAATATGTCAATTACAGAAGGATGGTATTTACAAGATTTTCTATCAACTTCACCATTATTCTTACCTAAAGGTGATTATTTTCTGGTCTTAAATGGCTCGAATATTATTTCAGTAGTTGACAATGAATATTACTGGTATTATAATAACATTGATCCAAAAAACCCAAGTTTATTAATCTCTCGATTTATAGAAGGTACTTGGACAACGGGGATATCAAATTCTCCATTTTTATATAAATTAATTCGAGAAACGGACGTTCCTGTATATCCGGAAGATATCAATATGACAATTGAAATTGATAATGAATTTTACCCAATTCAAAATGGTCCGCTTATAGGATCTGGTTATTTACCACTAACTCAACTAGATTTTTCACCTGGTAGCGAACAAATTAATATACCTATTTTTTCCAATAATTCAGGAGATCTAATTTTCGATGTAGCCTACCTATTGAATACACACAATATATTTTCAGCTCCCACTACAGTAACCATTAAAGTTGATTCTACTAATGAATGGACAGTACGACCTTCTATAACACGATATTCAAGCGATTGTTCAGTAGAATTCTCTTATCCTTCACAATGGGAGAATTTTACAATTTTTAAAGATTTAGAAGATATAACAATCAATGTAACAATCAATCCTATCGAACATCTGTTATTCATACCAAATAATCTAATTTCAGATGGAGCAGAATGGGAAATTAAAGCTTATTCTCCAAACATTAACTTTAATCTCAATATTGTTACTACTGAATTTGAAGTTGGTGAAGAATTAAGATTTTCAATCGGTGCACCTGTTTTGGCTGGTAATTATACTTTTCAATTAATAGATCCTCTAGATTCTGTAGAAATTGAAATAAATAAGACAATTCCCCCCGACGATAGTGTCTTTTCCTATGTCTTACCCTCAGGTATTTTAGAAGGAAACTATATTGCTTATGTCTATTGGAACAACCAAACCGATGCAGGAGTGCAAACACAAGTTTTTACAATCACGGCTGTACCAGTTCCCACAGGATCTGGTCCTGATTTCACATTATTTCTTATAATCGGCATTATTATAATTGGAGGTGCTTTTGCAGGATTCATAGGTTATACAAACCTCAAAAAACGCGAAACGAAAGGTAGAAAAAGATTAAAGCTAATCTTAGAAGAATGCACAGATGTTTTGAATCTAAATTATATTATTGTTCTTGATAAGAAATCCGGTATTGATTTATACGCAGAGTCCTTTGAAGAAAAAGAATTTGATTTAACATTAATCGCGGGATATCTGCAAGCATTACATAATTTTGGAACTGAAGTATTGAAAGGAACTAAGGACTCACGTACAATTAAATTAGAGTATCGGGGATCAATCCTTTTAATGTCTGAATTTGTAAATTTAAGAATAATCATAATAATGAAAGAAAATCCCTCTAAGAACTTTTTATACTCTATTGAGTCTTTAGCTTATGATATATACAAAAATTATGGCAATTTAATTGATCAATTTAGTGGAAATCTCCAACCATTTCGAGGAATAAAGGATTTGGTTGAGAAACATTTGAATACATTATTCATTTATCCATTACATATTGTCATGCCTAAAAAAGCGGAATTAAATCAAAATGAAAAAGAAATGATTAAAAAGGCTTTAGATTTTATGAAACAACATAAATTCAATTATTTTCATAGTATTTACTTACTACCTGAGAATGTATGTACTCCAAAAGATTACGAAGCTATTCGGTCTTTAATAAAAAAAGGAATATTTCGACCAGTTGAATAATTTTATATTATTACTCAATTATCTTTTTATCTTTTCAAACTTGAATGCTTTTAATAGAAGAAATTTATTTTTGAAAAAAACAAACATTTAAATATGCAACTCATTATATATTTTTACAGTAAAAATTTTTATAGTAAAAAATGTTTTTACCAAAATCAATGTGAAAAATTATGGCAAAAAAGAAAGAAAAGAAAAAACCTATATTCGAAAAAGTCGGACTTGTATTTAGAAGTCCTGTAAGAGCTGATATTTTACGAGAACTCTCAGAAAGTCCTCAAAGACCAAAAAAAATGGCTGATAATATCGGCATTCAAAAACAAAGTCTCAACTATCATCTAAATGCTCTTAAAAGAGGTGGTTTAATAAAGACTCATACAGAGGAAATCTCGGAGCCTGATCTAAAAATAGAGAAAGGAACAAGAATAAATGGAAAAACTGACAACGGAAAAATCCAAGTCTCTTATGGGGTCGAACTTACTAAAAATGGAGAAGATATTCTTAATCAATTTATAAGTCCGCTTTATGAAGAAGGGGTTGCCAAAAAAAAAGAAAAAAATAAAAATAATTTAAAGGAGGATGAGTAAGTTTGAAAAATGAAAGTATTCAAATTGTAGAATCCATGTTTAAAAATCCATTAGGTTTTCTTAAATTAGAATCTCCTCAAGTTTATAAAAATATGACTGTTATCCCTATTATTGTTCAGGATGATAAATTTATTGAATTTATTACAATAAAGGAAGCAGAAGAATTAGAACTAATAGAAATTATTGAAACTGATGCAGTCGGTGAATTAGAAGTCATAAATAACAGCGATAAACAGATATTAATTCCTTTTGGAATGACTGTTCATGGTGGAAAGCAAGATAGAACGATCTGGGAACCAATTTTATTACCAATTGGAGGAAAACAATCTATTGTCAAACATAATCCTGGAAATCCTGGTGAGAAGTATAAGATCCCCGCTAAATGTGTAGAACAATCACGATGGAGTTATAAAAAGGGACGAGGTTTTAAATCATCAAATACACGACTACACCCTAATGTCGCATTTGAGGCAATTTCAGCAGCAGGTCAGGGGGCGGTTTGGGATGAAATCCAGTCACATAGAGCTGAAATGAATTACGACCTTGCTGTGGCTCCTACTCAAAGTTACCTTGAAATGACACAGGAATCGGAAAAACAAACGGAAAAGATGGTCAGTCACTTCAAGAATGTAGAAAATCAGTGTGGAATTGCGGTGTTTATTAATGGTGAATTTATCGGAATTGAATTTTATGCTAACTCTGATGCATGGAAATATATGAGTAACGATATTCTTAAAGCATTTTCAATTGAAGCCCTAAGATTTAAAGATAAACCCCAAAAAAAAGAAATTACTGAATATCATGAAGAACTTATTAAGATTTTAAATAGCTTGAAATTTGAATTCTCAATAAGGGAAGGAGTCGGTCTCGGAAACGTAGTAGAATTCAATACTGAAAACAATAAATGGCGCGGAATTACATTAGTTCATAATAAAACTATGGCACAGTTTTACTTAGTCTCGAAAAGAGGAGGATCTCAAACTAAGATACGGTCAAACATACAATTTCAAACGGTAGTTGACCAACGGTTTATCTAATCTAAGAATTATAGATTTGAAATAATTAATTCTTTTTTTTTAAATTTTTACTTCTCAAACTCTGAAAGAAGAGAAACTTCTAAAATTCTTTTAATTTCATAGTCTAATCTGTCAGCTAATTTTTTGTTAGCATCTCCACAAGATTTCAATATTATGATTGCTTGTTCAGCATATAATTTCTGTTTTTCTTCTGTCCAAATATATCCTTTTTCCATAAGATTATCAATTCTATCAGCCATTTTAATTATTTTTGCTTCTCTTGATCTTTTTGTAAAACTTTCAAGCCATTTTTCTTTTTCACGACCTGTAGCTCCATTAGGTTTAGTAAGTTCAGCAACAATTAGGGCAACTGATGTTCCAAATTGACTTTCGATTTCAACCAAACTGGTGTCAGTATCTTCCACTAGATCATGAAATAACGCAGCGATCATCAAATTTTCGTTTTTAAATTCGTTGAAACCAGCTGCTCTTAAAATTGAAACAACTCGAATTGGATGAATAACATAAGGAACATTCTTAGTTTTGCGTCTTAAGTTGCCATGTTTAATAAATGCAAAGGATATAGCATTCCAATAATTTGAGAAATTTTTCATATTCAAAAAACAATAACTTCTATGCTGATATAGTTAAAAATGGTTCATAAGATATAATTATATTTAGGTTTTTAATATTATATTTAAATTTATCAGGAAGAGCCATTCCAAGAGATAACATAGTTAACTCCTTCAATTTCATTAATTTCCGGTTGGAGGAATTCCCAACATCCTCCAATTTCAAGTTCACTAGCTGTTAGGTCAAAATGGCAAATAGCAATTCCTATATCTAAGCGCACGAACATATTATATTTAATGCCAAATTTATCTTTCGAGCTTTTAACATAGAAATGATATATATTAGTCGCTGATTCTTTAACAATTCTCCATGGTTGTTTATTCCCTGCAGATGGACCGAGTCTAACCATTTCAAGTAAAGGAGTATAATTTCCAGTTTGTTCTTGCTTGAGGGGAACACTAAAATTGTCATTGAAAAATAGTTTATCCCACTGAAATCGTTCATTTGCTTTGGCAAACCTTCGGATTGCTTTTTCTTTAAAGCTATAATTCTCAGGAGCATAACCTATAGGTGAAATTGCTGGAACTACTTCGTTTGGCTGACAATTAATTTTTGTGGAAAACAAACTGCGATTGAAGAATCCTCCTAACCAACATGTACTTAACCCTGTATCTGTAGCAGCTAAAATAATCGCTTCTAGTAAATAACCATAGTTTTCAAGATTATATTTCGATTCTATAGTCGCACCTACTATGAATTCTTGAGCTCCTGAGATTAATCCGTAAGTCCCTAGCCTTCTCTTTTCATTTGGTTCAAATTCAGGCATACCAATAAGTTCAAATCGACATTTACCAGCAATTTTACTGAACGGGCTTGAAAAACTTTTAAGAGTAAGTAATTCTTTTAGATATTTTTCTTTGTCTTTTTCGATAGGTTTTGGAGAATAGGTTCTCCTTGAAGTACGTTCTCTAATAATTTCAGTTATTGGTTTAGAGAAGAACATAATAATGATTAATATAGAAAAAATAATAACTTTGCTTATATCAAGTATGCAATTTTTTCACAAATTCTTTCACACTCAAAAAATAGTAATCCAAGTTGGACATCTAGCGAAGTAGAAAGCATCAGAACTGCATTTGGTCCTGCCTGTACTAATATTAAATATCCTTCTGTTCCTTTAATAAAAAGTTCATTGAAGTCTCCTCTCTCCATTTCTTCAATAGCTCTTTCTGCCAAAGAAAGTAATGTAGCTGTCATAGCAGCAACTCTAGTTTCATCTAAGCGATGAGAAATGGCAGAGATAATTGGAAGACCCTCAGTTGTAATAATAGCCGCAGCATTAATATGTGGATTTTTAATTAAAAATATGTTTAAAAGTGCTTCTAAATTATTGCCTAGGTCTTCCTCTCTAACCTCTCTATCCTCTAGATACCCATTTAACTCCATGAGTGAATATTATCTATTAAGCTACTTAATATGTAATTATCTACACATTCATTATTTTTTAATAAACATATTGCCCAGATAATATGTATTAAAATTTTATATCAGTTTGAACTCTTAATATAAAAAAAATAATCTTAAGATAGTTAAGTAAGTTTAACGGGCTATGTTTTCGTATTGTTTAGACTATTTATTTGCTTATCCTTAAGCTTTAATTCTTTTCTTAGATCCTCAAGTTCCTTTTCTTTTAGTTTTACCGAATTTGCAATAATTTTCATTTCATTAATTTGTGACCTAATAAGTTTATCTTTCGATTGGAGGGAAGCCTTTAAATTATTTATTTGTTTATCTTTAATTGAAACGAGCTCTCTTAACTCTTCAACTTCCTCCTCTTTAATGTGTAGCAGATTTTTCAAATTTTTAATTTCATATTCTTCTGATTCTAAATAATCAATTAAAACTGTGTATTTTGGATTTTTTCCTTTCTGGTAATCTAATTGTCTCTCTCTGAATGTATTGATGTTTAGTAATCCATCTTGATATAATGTTATAACAATTGCATATTCAAAAAAAGCTTCAGTGAAATCTTCTGTGTTCTCTAGTAGAATTATATGACTTGGATTAATTCTTGCATTTTTATAGGAATCTATTAATTTTTCAACTGTAGAAGAATTATTAGACTTGACATATATAACAAGATTGGCACCTTTATAATACATAGCTTTAATGGTTTTAAACATATCCCCTTGATTCAGAATCCATACTTGAGCTTTTATTTCTTTACCATAAAGATTGAAAATCTTCTCATATAAATCTACTCCTATTACAATATTGGTTTGTGCATCAATTACTACTTCTAAAAATCCGTTCTCTATCATCTTTTTTAAATTTTCATCGATTTGACCGTCGAAAACTACCTTATAATTGATAACTGTCATTGTGTATGATTCAAAATATTGTTAAATATCAGTCTTCTTTAAAAATTAGAACCACAGGGTCTATATTTAGATCCTTATTAACTCCTTCCTCCTCCTTATGCTTTGAGTTGATGATCTGTGAATGTGTTTCATAAAATTTCTTCGTAGCAATTTGCAATTTACGTCGTAGTTCAATGGAATTATAATCGCTAATTAAAATCCCCGTAATTCCTTCATGTGGTTCAAAAAGGATGGATCGTTTATCCTTAAGTAATTGGCGCATAGTTCCTGACCTTTTAATAACTTCATCCGTTATTGCTGAAATCGAACTTAAAGCACCTCCATATACATCCATTAAATCTTTATCTATCTCATCATCAATATTTTCTCTATAGATATGTTTCGCAATAAATGCACTGTTAATATTGTCCATGAAAATTAAAATTTGAGGTTTAGCAGGTTTAAAATAAGTATTATTCCATGTCATTATATCGCGAGTAGATACAACCCCTGCTGGTTTATCATCTTTTGAAATTAAAACTCTCTTGAAACTATGTTCAGTCATATATCTGATAATTGTATCAATAGAAGTGTCAATATCTAACATATCTACTGGTCCTTGCATTAAATCTTTGACTGAAATGTCTGAGAGATTTTGCTTATATATACCTCCAGTATTTAGGAAATTGATTACATCAGTCTTAGTAATTATGAAATATTCGCCTTTAGCAACATCTTCAATGAAAACTGCTGATATGTTATGTTTATGCAATTTTTCTATTACGTCTTTAAAAGTAGAGTTAGTATCAAGCATTATAACGTTAGGAGTCATAATCTCCCCAGCAACAGCTGAACTCTCATTAATTTCTTCCATGATTGTATTTAATCGCATTCAATTAATAAATCTATCGTTAAGATTGCCTTATTTCAATGAAATAAAATAGTGTTATTTTTTATTGAGTAAAATATTAAAAAAGAACATATAATATTTAACATAAAAATTAAAAATTAAATTTCAAAAAATTAAGGAGTAAAAAACATGAAAATAATAGAAATTGAGGGTATTGGCGAAAAATATGCTAAGATTCTAGAAAAAGCGGGTTTTGCTAATGTAGAAGATTTAGTACCGTTAACGTGGCGAGAAGTTAAAGAATTAGCAGAAAAAACTAAAATTTCACCCAAATTACTCGATAAATGGCAAGAACAGGCAGAATTGATGAAAATTAAGGGCATTGGTCCAGAATATTCTGAAGTCTTAAATAGGATTGGTATTGACTCAATTAAAGAACTATCTTATAGAACTGCGGCAAGTACATTAGATAAAATAGTAGAATTTGATAAGGAACAACCTGATGTGATAAGAAAGATACCAGAAGTCGAGGATCTTGAGGGCTGGATTAAAGAAGCAAATGATTTATACGAAGAGAAAAAAGCAAAAACACAACCCAAAGAAACTCCTATTATTGAGCTTGAAGGAATCGGGAAGAAATATGGAAAAACTTTAGAAAAAGCTGGTGTTTCTAAAGTTGAGAATTTATTATTATTAGATGCTGATAAAGTTGAAGAATTAGTTGGAAAAACCAAAATCTCAAAGAAATTGATTGATAAATGGGCAGAACATGCAGATTTGATGCGTATAGGAGGAGTAGGTCCTGAGTATGCGGATGTGCTAAATCAAATAGGCATAGACTCTGTAAAGGAATTTGCACAACGAAATCCTGAAAATACATTAGAACGTATAATGGAATTAGATAAAAAGAAACCAGATGTGTTTAGAAAGCCGCCAAGATTAGAAGACATTAAAGATTGGATAGCTCAAGCTAAGGAACTTAAATAATTTATTAATTTCTTTTCTTTTTCATAATTCTTTTTTTTTTCAAAATCTATTTTACATAGCCATTAATTTAAATATCCTAAATATTAAATTATCTATTTGTGAGAAAAATGGCTAGACCGAAGGTAGTATTGCCAGAAAATGGCATTCCTGATGATAAAATCCTAAAAGAAATGGAAGATATTCGTATTGACGATATAAATTGGAGAGATGGTAAGGTATGGAGCCTTGTTTATCATGCTACAGACAATCACACTGAATTACTCAAAAAAGCTTATACCATGTTTTTCTCTAAGAACGCATTAAGTCCAATAGCATTTCCAAGTTTGAAAAAATTTGAAACAGAAGTGATTTCCATGGTTATTGATTTATTTGGAGGAGATAAAAGGTGTTGTGGAAGTATGACTTCTGGAGGAACTGAAAGTATTGTGATGGCGGTAAAGACTTATAGAGATTGGGCTAGAGATAAGTTTCCTGACATTAAAGAACCAGAAATGGTTTTACCTAGCTCTGCACATCCCGCTTTTGACAAAGGAGCAGATTATTTTGGAGTAAAAGCAGTGCGGGTGCCGGTAGATAAGGAAACACACCAAGCAGATGTGAAGGCGATGGAAAAGGCAATCACAGAGAATACAATATTACTTGTTGGCTCAGCATGTGATTTTCCGAGGGGCGTTGTTGACCCTATCTCAGAACTCGCTGCTATTGCTCAATCACGTGGCCTTGGAATGCATGTTGACAGTTGTTTAGGTGGCTTTATGCTCCCTTTTGTGAAGAGACTTGGATATGATGTCCCTGATTTCGATTTCTCGGTACCTGGTGTAACATCTATGTCTGCAGATATTCATAAATATGGCTACGGAGCTAAAGGATCATCCACAATACTCTATAGAAAAGAAAGAATTTGGAAATATATGTTTTCTGTTTATACAGATTGGTCCGGTGGCGTTTATATCTCAACTACTATGAGAGGAACTCGCCCTGGTGGGGCAATCGCAGCAGCATGGGCCGCATTGAGATCTTTAGGCATGGATGGATATTTGAACTTAGCAAAAATTGTTATGGACGCGACAGAAAAATTGATTGCAGGTATTAATCAAATTCCCGAGTTATATATTCTTGGGAAACCAGTAATGAGCGTTTTTTCTTTTACTTCCGATCAGATTAATGTTTTTCGTTTAGGAGATGTTATGGATGAGAAGGGATGGCATTTAGATAGAATACAATTCCCAAATGCTTTGCATATGATGGTTAATCCCCATCATGCACAAATTGTTGACGTGTTTTTAAAAGATCTAAGAGATGCTGTTAAAGAAGTGACTGAACATCCTGAAGAGATCTCAGAAGGAGACTCCGCAATATATGGTATGGTTGCAAGTTTGCCTGATCGAGATAAGGTTAAAGACTATGTTATTAATTTCTTGAAAAGCCAGTATAAAATTAAATAACTAAAAACCT
>JBHLKV010000017.1:0-27077 GCA_048886305.1 Candidatus Hodarchaeota archaeon | reverse complement strand
GGTAAATATTCACCAAATTCTGCTCCAGCACTTTTAGAGATATTCTCCTCCATTAAAGTGCCTGAAAAATCATTCACTCCATAGTTAAGAGAAACTTGAGCAAATTTGGGACCTAACTTGACCCAACTACATTGGATATTATTAATATAATTATTTAAAAAGAGGCGAGCAACACAAAATAACTTTAAATCTTCCATTCCATAACTTGGTTTTAGTGGAAAATTTTTTAGTCTTGACAAAATTGGCTTTTCTTTAACAAAAGGTAATGATACAAATTCAGTAAAACCATTTGTTTTCTTCTGAATCTCTCGTAATATTTCCAAATGTTTAATTCTGTCCGATAATGTCTCTATATGTCCATACATTATTGTAGAAGTCGTTGGTATTCCAATTTTGTGGGCAAGTGTGATAATATCAATCCATTGAGACGTAGATATTTTATTGGGACATATAATCTTTCGGACCTTATCAACTAGAATTTCAGCTGCAGTCCCAGGGATTGAGTCTAAACCTGATTTTTTGAGTTCTTTTAATGTATTTTCCACTGAATTTCCGCATAATTTTGACATATAAAATACTTCTTGAGGAGAAAAAGCATGAATGTGAATTTTCGAATCAATACTTTTAACAGCTTTGATAATTTCCAGATAATAATCAAATTTTAGTTGAGGGTTTATACCCCCTTGAATACATACTTCTGTACAATTGAAGTTTTTAGCTTCGATCACTTTTTTTCTTATTTCTTCAATGCTTAATAAAAAAGCATCTTCGTGATTTGCAGGTAAACTAAATGAACAAAATTTACATCCTTGAAAACAAATGTTTGTAAAATTAATATTTCTATTTATTATAAAAGTAACAATATCTTGCTTTTTTTCATAACAAACTTGATCTGCTACGTATTGTAAAGCAAGAAATTCCTTACCATGAACTTTTAATAATTGTAAAGCTTCTTCAGAAGAAATCTCTTTATTATTTAACGATTTTTTTAAAATGTCCTTTATCTCTGGTTTTATCTGGTTGAATATCTGAGAAGCCATATTTAATAATTTATATTATCTATAGTTTTTTTAATATTTTCTGGACAAAAACCATTTTTATGTATATATTTATCATATATTGGAAGCCTCTCTTGGAGCAAATAATTTTTAGACTCACAAATATTTTTTAATTTATCAATCTGGGGCCATTTTTTTTCTGGATTTATAAAATCTAAAGTGAAAGGTGAAATTCCGCCAAAATCATTTGCTCCCATTTCAATAAATTCAATTTCATATCCTGATATGAGATTTGGTGGAACTTGGAGGGCAATTTCATTTTCAAAGATAATTTTTGCAGTTCCAACAATTCTAAGGATATCTTCTATATTAATTGGATTTTTTGGTTGGTAAGGAATATCTGGTTTATTTATAAAATTCTGTATTATAACCTCTTGTATATGGCCATATGTTTCATGAATTTCTTTAATTAAAAACAAATCTTTTATTCTATCGTCTAAAGATTCCCCAATCCCTAATAATAGACCTGTTGTAAAAGGGATTTTTAACTTACCGGCATTTTTTATGTGATTTATTCTTTTTGTGGGGAGTTTGCCTGGAGATTTTTCGTGTACTCCTCCTTTCTTAAATAAATCCATACTAGTACTCTCAAGCATCAAACCCATACTAGCATTATAATTTTTTAATAGTTGTAAATCATCAAAAGTAAGTACACCCAAATTTGTATGGGGTAATAAATTAAAATCTAGTAAATAGTTAGAAATATCTTTTACAAACTTAATAAAATCACTGCAATCTCTCTTTTTTAACTCATCCTTGACTTGCTTAAAACTATCTGGTTTTTCTCCAGACATTATTAAAGCCTCTTTACAATTATAACGAATACCCATCTGAATTAAAGTTTGCATTTGTTCATTTCCAAGTAATATTACATTTCCTTGACCATTTAATTTAGGAATTCTAAAATTGTAAAAGCAATATCCACAGAAGTTTTGACAATAATTTGATAATGAAATTGTGAAATTTTTTGAATATGTAATTATTTTTTGTTCATTTGCAGGTAATTGAGATTTAATGTCTTTGACTTTTTGTTTTATATTCTTTAATGATAAATTCTTAAATTTTTCAAAATTTTCTTGATTATTCATTTATCGCTCCTTTTGTAATTTAAAACAAGATAATTATTACGATTAATTACGTTAATTAATTTAAATCGAGGAGCCTCTTTCATTAAATTAAAACCTTCACCTTCAATTAAACTTATTGCTTTTTTACCTCCAACAATCCAAGGTGCAATAGTTAATCTAATTTCATCTATTAAGTTCTTTTTTGCAAAACTCCAGTTAAGAGTACCCCCACCTTCCAATAAAATTCTTTTAATTCCTTCTTTATATAAAAGCGGCAATAAATTTTCAATATCTACCAATTCTGATTTTCCAGATTTTATGATTCTTATTCCCTCAGCCTTATATTTTTTGATTCTAGCCTTTGAAACGTTTTCAGTGATACAAACTATTGTAGGATAAAGTTCTGGCTGATAAGTTATAACATTTGAGCTTAAAGGAATAGAAAGATGACTATCTATTACAATTCTAAAATATCCATTATGTTTATGATATTTGATATGGAGTTTAGGATTATCTTTAAGTATTGTGCCTTTCCCCACCAGAATAGCGTCTACTTGTGTCCTTAATTTATGTACATCTCTCCAATCTTCTTCATCAGAGAGTTCAGGATCTCCTGTCTTTGTAGCAATTTTTCCATCTATACTCATTGCGGCACTTAATATCACATAAGGTCTTTTATTAACGTTCAAATACACATTCTCCTTTTATATAGGTCTTTTTAACATTTTCTGATTTCGTACGCTGCACAATTAGTGGATATATCTTATTTATGTCTATATTTATTGAATAGAAGTTAGGATCATTCAAATTAATAAGGAAGAAATTAGCCATTTTTCCAATTGAAATAGATCCTAGGTTCTTTTCAATTTTAAAATTTCTTGCAGCATTAATAGTAACCATTTTTAAAATATCTTTAGCACTAATTTTCACGTTAGCATTATTCTTGCACAATACTCTTGCTATTCGGTAAAAATAACGCATTTCTTCAAATAAATCAGGATTATTTGCCATTATATTATCGGTTCCTAAGGAAATTGGAATTTTTAACTTTAATATATTCAATATGGGAGGAAATCCGGTTCCAAAATATCCATTAGACCTTGGACATAGAACTAAAGATAAATTCTTTTTAATTAAATTTTCTAAATCCTCTTTATTAAAGTGAGTTCCATGAATAACAATATCAACTATACCATCATTAATCATCTCATTTATTAAATCCTCATTTCTTTCTAACTCAGCGCAGTGACAAGCAATTTTTTTTTGGAACTTTTCTCTGTTAAAACTAAGAATTTTTTTTATTTTAGGGGAAATATTATGGTAACTGGGTAAACCAATACCATCAGCCTTTATAAAAATAGATCCAATTTCTTCTGGATTATTAAATCGTCCAAAAATTAGATTATTAATCAAAAATCCTTTTAATGTATCATTTAAAAGATTTATTCCTTCTATACCTCGTTCTCTAAAGTCGACAAAACATGTTATTCCTGTTGATACCATTTCTCTTATAGCTTTTTTTATTCCTTCAACTTTTATCTCTTTAGGTGCTTCTTGTAATATTTTATGTTTAATACCATTAGGAGGAACAACAACATCTCTTAAGTTTTGATTAAATCCTATTTCCTTTGCAAAGCTGTCTCCAATGTGGATATGTGAGTTGATAAAACCAGGTATCATAATAAAGGGTTCTTTTTCGTTAGAAGTATCTATTTCTTCCCCAATATTATCATATTCTATATCTATAATTATCCCTTCGTTATTAATCTCTAAAGTAACATTCTGTTTAAGTTCTAAGTCATCACCAATTAATGCATATCTGCAAAAAATTCGATTCTGAGGCATTAAATTCTTAAATTGTTTTAAAATATATGAAATATTATATGAATATGAAATATGAAATTTATTTTTTTGATTTTGGTGGTATAAAATTCATAAGTTTAAAATGGATCTACAGAGCTCTAATTCAGGAATAGGCATTGCAATAGATCGCGTTGGCATAGTAGGACTTGAGAAAAAAGTTGAAATTGTACAAGAGAATAAAAGATATTCGTTTTATCCAAAAATTTCAGCTTTAATAGCTCTTCCTGCTCAGCAACGGGGTATCCATATGTCAAGAACCTCTGAAACAATAGAAGAAGTTATAAATGAGGTCATTTTTAAACCTACACCCGCAATTGAAGTTGTTACTGATAGAATTGTGAAAAAAATATTGGAACGCCATCCTTATACCTCAAAAGCATATGTTAAGTTAAAAGGAAAAATTGTTGTCCAAGTCAGGGAAAATGAACAAAGAACTATACAAAAATCTTATGATATTACCTCTTTTGTCAAAGCAAGAAAAAAAGAATCAGGAGAAATGGACTTTAATTATTTTATAGGAGCAAGCGCCGTTGGGATGACAGTTTGCCCATGCGCAAAAGAAATGTCTCAAGAATACGCTGAAGAAATTATCAAAACTAGGAAGGATATTAATATCTCAGAAGAAGACGTTAAAAAACTTATCAATATCCTTCCATTCTCATCACATAATCAACGTTCAGTAGGTACAATTATAATACAAATTAAGGATTTGAATAAGCACAAAATTGATGTTTTAGATATAATTGATATAATCGAGACATCAATGAGTGGAAAAATCCAATCTGTTTTAAAACGACCAGAAGAAGCGGAATTAGTTAGAAGTGCTCATTTGAAACCATTATTTTCTGAGGATGTCATTCGAGAGATGGCACGAAATTTCATTTTAAGGGATTTTCCTAACATTGAAGATAACTTTAAAATAAAATTTAAAATAGAAAGTTTTGAATCTATTCATCCACATAACGTATATGCTGAATTAAAAACTACAGTTGGAGAATTAAAAAAAAAATTAAAATTAAAAATTTAAATTCGGTCTAGTTAGTTCTTTTTCTTTAAAAAATGTCTAAAGATAATTAAATAATTTTTAACACTAATTATCCTAGGATTTCGTTTAAAGTTTGATGGAATGGGGGTACTACATCGTGAACATAGATTTGAGGTTCGTAGCCAATCTTTAAATTCATCTGCATGTGCTGGATATCTACAATGTGGGCATAAAATTATACCTCTTCCTTTATCCTCAGGTAATTTTGGTAATTTAAAACAAAAAATGCATTTAAAATCTTCTTGTGATAGATATGATGCCACTGGCTTATATTTGTTTAGATCTCGACCTTTTGAAGTTGTTTTAATACTTCTAGTTTGGATTGTTTTTGTTGTTCTCGTTCTCATTGCTTGTCTATGTGAAGTCGGTGTTATTCTTGATGATTGAGTACTTGATCTTGTTGTTTGTGATAGAGTTCTTGATGTTGGTGTTGATCTAATTACTGAATTTACAGTTTGTCTTTGTCTTCTAGGCGAAGATGACGCGGTTGGGGATGCTAATGAATTTATTCTTCTAGTACGCTGTGCTATATAATCACGAGTTAGAGCTGGTAATGGTCTTTGTGAACTAATAAATCCAAAAATAATCAATATCAATAATGTAATTATGAATAGTAATAAAAGATTAAGTTCTACTGAGAAGTGGAGTGGGATTAATGGAGAATTATAGAATTCAATAACAGCATAAAAAACAATCCAATAAAATATTATAAAAAGAAGAACAATGAAGGATAAAATATATCCAAAGAACCTAGCTTTTATTGATTTTGTTCCAAAATAAATAACATTATATTTCTTAAAGCAACGATATAAAGAATGAGCGCCATATAATACAAATGGAAAACCAAAAATAAGACTCCACCAACTAAAATATAGATCTGAACCCTCTAGAAGGTTTTCACCCAATATACCTGTAAAATAACCCCAAATCGAGTAAAAAATTCCGATAAATAAGGGGATCATAACAAAAAAGGCAGTATTATGCGGTGAATTAAATTCGCGATGGCGTTTTACATTTTCTAAAATCTTAATAGTCAGTATTATCCATACACCAATTAATAACCAAGTTACAAATACATTAAATGAATCTAAAATAGCACCATGGATTATACCTATAATTAAAAATATTATTAATGATATAACGACAGCTTTAGTTTTCACCACGGTTTAAAAATCACCACATATTAAATAATTCAATCTTCATCATATTCCAAGTAAACAGGTTTCCCCTCAATAATAGGATTCATAAACGCCAAGATTTCTGGTAACATTCGAACATCTAAATGCCCTTTTATATTGTAAGGTACAGAAAACCATTTTTTTGTTCTAATATTCGCACGATATATCTCAAATCCTAATGAAGTGCCATCAATTTGATATGGGTCGATAACAAGAGCAATTGCCTTATCCCATAATTTTTGGTATCTTGCTTGAGTTCCTATATCTTCATTAGACATAAAACATCCATAAGAAGGATGGGAGTGATACCATCCACAAATGAAAAGTTTGTTCTTTTTTATATCATTAAAAGCTCTCACATAATTTTTATAGTCTTTAATTTCCGCATAAACTGCTGTACCATGCCCCATTGGATAGGCGTCTTCTATATGTAGAATTTGTCCAGAATTGTCTAATTTACCGGCAATTAGTCCAATTACCTCAACCCATTTCTCTCTTGGTATTTTAGAATGGGCATATTTTAATGAATGGCTAGCAATCTTAAGAATTGCTTTTACTGTTATCATTATATTAGCTTTAGTCTCATTATGTTTAATATATATTATATCTGGTTCCGTTGAAGTGTTCTCATGTGTGATGCTAATTTTTTCTGTATATTCTGAAGGTTTTTTTTGAGCAAATCCATTAGCTTTATCTTTAATCAACTCTTCTTCTAATTTCAATTCATTGTAGATCTCTTCAAGCAATTCGTTTTTAATTTTCTCTTTAATTCTTCTTTTTATTACTTCTCTGATAGTATTATTCTTATCATCATCAATATTCATTAAAATTTCACCACTTCTTGTTAGCATATTTTTTAACTAAATTTTTGACTTTTTTCTCGAAAAATTTAGGATTTTTCATCATCTCTATTGCTGCTTTTTTATTAAAAACATCAGTTGGATTAACATATTTACCACGAGTGTTTAACATAGCTACTATTGCTTGAACAACCGTTACAGCTGTTTTTGATGGACTCCATCCACCTTTTATACCAATTAAAGAGGGATCCACTAAAGCTAAACAAATATTTCTCTGTCCTTTATATTCACTCGGTTTTGGCCAAAAATTTGGATGCCAAATTGGAGTATGCATTCTAACGAATGGTGGTTGTTTAGGATACTGAACAGGGAATTTCATTTCTAATTTAAAAAGACCACCTGCATATGCAGTACCTTTAGGTCCTTTAATAGCAATAGCTAAATGATCAATACTCCTCTTTTTAGGATTAAAAGGTTTTAATTGAACGATAGTCCCATCTTTAAGCATTTTTTTTAATCCCGCAAAATCTTGGGAAATACGACTACTTCTTATACTCATTTTCTCAACCCGTTTTATTTTCTCTAATTTTATATTAAAAGAATTTCTTTAAATAATTGTTTATTTCATCAAATTATTATAAAAAATATTTTTTGATTAGAAATTTATTTTAATTTTAGGGTTACAAAAATTTCTCCATCTTTAAACCCTGCAGCCGTCATAAATTCATAATTTCTTAAACCATTTTCAATTGGATTCTTTTCCAAATCTACCATCTTGATATCATTGAAATCCAGTAAGGTAAGAATTGGTTCAGAATCTGGATCCAATTTATATCCATTCTTCTCTAACGTTTTAATTATATTTATACAAGGTGATTGAGCTCTCAATTTTACAGATACTCTTCGGACATGTTTACCACATTGAGAACATTCTGGATTTCTCTTTTTTTCAATATGGTAGAATTTCATTGTCATTGCATTAAAAATCACATAACTTTTAATAGGACCTCCTAATCCTCTGTGACCTTTTTTCCAGTGTAGAATCTTTACCGCTTCATGTGATTGTAACGCAGAAATAACTGCATTTATAGTTATTATTCCAGGATCATGTCTATCAATAATTTTAACAATATCATCCTCTGTGTATTCAGGTAGGAAATTATGTTTATTCACTAACTCATTTGCAACCTTTTGAATAAACTTAATATCACTAATATCTTTTGGATTAGGATCTCTGTCAAACTTTTCTTTAAATGCCATATCTCCTTTAAAAAGGCAATGAATTCTTTTTCGGGGGACTCCAACTACTGTACAAGCTGCCATTTCATCGCTTTCTCCTACTGGTAATGGATTGCATTCATAACAAGCATTTTGATACGGAAAGATCGTGTATATATGACCATGATAGCCAGATACTCCTCCATCTACTAGTGGTTTTTTAAATCTTATACATTGAGCATTTAAGTTTAGACGTGCATTCATCGAATCAAGACCCCCAATTACAACATCTACTGCTTGATATATTGCTGGATCTAATCGTTCTAGTGAGGTGTGATATCCCTCAATAATAATATTAGGATTAATTTCTCTTAGTTTTTTAGTAGCAACAATTGCCTTAGGCTCTCCCATTTTCGCTCCTGTAAAAAGAATTTGCCGGTTCAAATTAGAATGTTCAATAATATCTAAATCTACGAGGTCTAAATGGCCAACACCAAGCATAGCTAAATTTTTAGCAATTTCACATCCTAAGCCGCCCACACCTGCAATTAACACTCTCGAGTTTTTTACCAATTTCTGAGACCATCCCTCAAGACGAAACTGGCGATCATATAGATCTCTTTCTTTCACTGATAACCCTTTGGCAAAAAAGTCTGAATCCTTATCCAATATTAACACCATTAATATTTATAAAAAAATAAAAAAAAATTGAAGGGCTTAATGCCCTCATATTATAAATTGTGAAGAAAGTTATATAAGTTTACCCTGCAGTACTCGCAGGGATCAAAAGAATATCGTCTCCATCACTTACATTATAGTCTCTTAATTGACTATTTTCATCCATTGTAACTCCTCCAGATGATATATGAAAGTCATCAGGATCAAGTCCAAATAAATTTCCTAATGTTTGTTTAATATCACTTACACGATTACCATCATTCACAGTTAACTTTTCTTTCTTTTCACCAGGTCCAATAGTTGACATGAAATATAAAGTTAATTTCTTTCCTGTTGAAGGAGTTTTAGCTGCTGGAGTTTTAGATTTTACTGGTTCTTCTCCACCTAAATCCTCATCAAATTCATCAAAACCCATTCACATCACATCCATATTTTTTTTATTTTTTTAATTTTGTAATTTTTCATTTTTTTAAACTTAATAATATGGCATTAAAAAGATATTATAAAACCCATTGGAATGATTTTGAAGTTTTTCAAGGCTAGATCAAAAATAAAAAGAACCTTATTAAGAAATTATACTATAAATTGTATGAATATCTATTAATATATAAGGCATAAAATATTGTTCTAGAGAGAATATATAATATAAAAACCCAATATACCAACGTAATGAAAGTATAGGCTTATGAGCATTCTGGATAGTGCAGAATCTGTTGTTCTTGAATTAGTAAGAGAGTATTTAACAAAAAAAACTTTCTTCTCAATTAAAGAAATGATATCATTTATAAATAGTAGGGTTAGATACAATCCTAATATAAATGTTAATATAATAGAGTTAATCTTAAAGGATTTAATTAAAAGGCGTGTTATTATCCCTGGAACTAGATTGATGAGAAATAATATTATAGACCATCCAAAAAGGAACAAGATCTTTAATTACATTAAAAGGAAACCTTCAAATATTAATGAAATAATGAGAGCTTTAAATGTAGGAAGTAATCAAGTTTTATGGCATTTATCATGTCTAGAAAAATTTCAATTTATACGTTCAAAAAAAATTAATAATCATAGAATTTTCTTCAAATTTGATTCAAATCCAGAACTAGATGAGTTTTACTTTTATTTAAAAAAAGATATCGTTCAAAAATTAATTAATTTTATGAAGAAAGAAAATAGAGCATTAAAAATTACAGAAATAGCAACTAACCTAAAGAAAAATCATGCTACTATAAAAAAATATATTAATGTTTTAAAAAATCTGAAATTACTAAACATTGAAGAAGATAAAAATAGAATTTTATACAAATTGGACTTAGATAAATACTCTAAGATTAAAGAATCAATTTAAGGTGTTAAATATAAAAGAAACTTCAAATTTATTCCAATGGAATTTATATTTTAACTTATATATTAGAAATTCAGAGAATAACTTTGTTAAAAGATTATGAAGAAAAAATATAACATTTTAATAATTATAACTCTTTATTGTTTTTTTATTTTAGTTTATATTCTTTTTTTCCTATTCCGTATAGAAAGTATTCCTTTATTTTTCTTTCTAACTATTGGTAGTGTTGCTGTGCTATCCACTAGTACCATCTATACAGTTATACAATCTAAAAGTATCGAAGATCAGCGAATAAAAGAAAAAAAATATTTTGCAAAACCAAAGATGATTAAGAAGAAAGCTATAGATATTATTGAAGATTATATTGAAACCATGCCTTCACTAAAAGAATATGTCGAATCAGATGAATCCTATAAAGATATGGAGATAATAAACAGATATATTTTTTCATTATTTAGTCTGGAAGAAATAGATAAAATCAACCTTCTAAAGTTATCAAAAGTAGATAAGATCTTGTTTATCAGGGAAATGATATATTATAATGCAAAGGAAAGAAAAATTTTAATTGAAAATATGTTGAAAAACAGTGATAAAACTGATGAGGAGATATTATATACACCCCCTTTGGATCCTATTGAATTGAGAGATCAGATCCGCGTTTATGTAAGATCCTTAGTCGAGCCGGGTGAAAAAACAAATATAATTATAATCGATAAAACTGAAATAATTAGCATAGTTAAAGAAAGAATAGGAATATTATTTGATTACGATCTCGAAGATTTTCTTTTATCCTCTGGAGGGATATTATTATATGAACACTCGCAAATAAAAGATTATGATATTGATGATGATGATGAACTCGCTCTGATTCCCTCAAGAAATAAAAAAGATTAAAAAAAGAGGATCTAATTTAGTATCTTTATTTTTTTCTCATAGATTTAACCAGCAGTACTTGCTGGAATTAAAAGGATGTCATCTCCATCAACTACGTTATAATCAATTAAAGTTGAATTCTCATCCATTGTAACTCCACCCGAAGATAAATGAAAATCAGCAGGATCCAAACCAAATAAGTTTGCTACAGTTTCTTTAATATCTCCAACACTGTTTCCTGTATTTACAAGCAATTTCTGTTTTTTCTCACCTGGGCCTATAGTCGACATAAAATATACTGAAATCTTTTTTCCTTCTGGAATAGTTTTTGTTACAGGAGTTTTAGATGTAACTTCTTTTGCTGGTGTTTTAGAATCTGGCTCTTCTAATTCTTCATCAAATTCTAATTCCTCATCTAAATCCTCATCAAATTCATCATCATATCCCATTTCCTTTCCCCTTAAAAACGTTGATTTTAAATTAGAATCTATTTTTACTATAATTTTGGAATGATTTTATATAAATAATAGTAATTATACTATTTAAATAGATTTTAATAAATTATCTTGTAAGAATAAATTAAAATTATAATTAATCACCCCATCTTAAGTTTAACAAATATAACTTTAAGAAAAATGAATAAATATGAAAGAAAAGACACCTCCTAAATATAAAATTCATGAAAAAACACCAGATGAGGATTTAGAATTAATTCCAGATAAGAAATTGCTGAATAAAATTAGAGAAGAGAGAAGGAAGTTAAATAAAGAAATTAATGAATGGCAGAAAGTTCTTGAACAAATAGAAGGATATAATAATAACCTAAATGAGCTTGAGAGGAAAAGAAAAAAGGCAGAAATAGAAATAAGAGATCTTTCTAATAATCGTGATAAATTACGAGATGAAACAACTACTTTACAAAATAATATTGATGATAAAAAACTTCATTTGGATGAGGAAGAGAGACAATTAGAAAGAATTCGAAATGATTTAGAAAGGATTAATCGAATAAAAACTAAAATACCTAACATGGAAAGAAGAGAGAGTGCTTTAAAGAGAACTATTAGCGATTTAGAAAATAATTTAATGGATTTAAGGAATGAAATTAAACATCTAACCAAAGAAAGAGATAATTTAAATAATGAAATTGATAGCTTTAGAAGGGAGATTTTTAATGAGAAAAATAGAATTTCTGATGAAAAGCAAAAATTAAAAGATGATAGGGAAAAAGCTCGTCATAAAATAAAAGATTTAAATCTAAAATCTCGTGAAATTGAAAAGAAAAAAGTAGATCTTAAAAAATATAGAGATAAAGTAGAAAGGGATGGAAATGCTCTGGAAAAGAAAAAGCGGGAACAAGAAACAAGATTAAAAGAGTTAAATAGAAAAGTTCCTAAAGCAGAAGATCATTATTACTCATTAACACGTAAAATTCCTGATTTAGAGGAAAAGCTTAGAAGACTAAATGATGAATATAAAAAATTAGAAAAAGAAAAATCAATGATAAATAATGAGAAAAATACAATAAAACGTGAAAGAGAAAAATTAGAAAGGGATAAACAGAGATTTTTGAGAGAAAAAAGAGATTTTGAAAAAGAAATAAGAAAGGGTAAAAGTATACCTAAATATAAAATTAAATCAAAAACTCCTTCAAAGTATTAAAAATTAATATTGTAGTGAAATTCATGGAAATATTTGAAGGAATTGAAGGAGATTTTATTGAAACCAAGAAAGATAATCTAATTTTTGATATTAAGGGTTTACTCCATCCGGATGACAGAAAAATTTGTTTTTTAAGATTTTATCCACATCCGGAGGGAGATCGGATAAAAGATGGTAAGTATTTTAGAAAAATTTACAATTTATATGAAAGATATTCAATTTTAAGAGAGAAATTCCCTAACTATCTTTTTTATTCTAAAGAGCTAGATTTAGAGCTACAAGGAGTTAAAAATAATGAAATTAAGCGCATATATACCCCCAGATATTTTTTCAAAGTTTTGAAAGAAAAAGTAAACTTAAATAATAATGAGAAAAAATCAAAAGAGTTATGTGATTTTTTCATTACAAAAGGAGAAATTCCTGAAGATTCAATAGGAATTTCTGGTTCTACTATGGTTGGATTAAATAAGGATGATTCTGATATTGATTTAATTGTTTATGGCACAAAAACAAGCTTGAAATTCCAAGAAAGACTAAATAAGATATTAATTGAATCAAACCATTGTAGAACATATACTATAGAAGAATTTAGAACTCATTATAATTGGAGAGTTGGAGGATCTGATATCTCTTTTGAAGATTTCATGAGAAGTGAAAAGAGAAAGCTTCATCAAGGAAAATTTCAAGGAGTCGATTTTTTTATAAGATATATAAAAAGTCCTGAAGATTGGAAGGGAAATTTTTATGATTACAGGTATAAGAATTATGGAAGGCTTAAAATAAAAGCAATAATTACAGATTCAAAAGATTCAATATTTAGTCCTTGTTCTTATAAAATCAAATGCTTGGAAGTATTGAATAGTCAGCTTATTTCTAATAAAATTGATGTTAAAGATATTTATGAAATAAATTCATTTAGAGGTCGATTTTGTGAGCATGCAAGAGAAGGTGAAACTGTTATAGTTGAGGGAAAACTAGAAAAAGTTAATTTTCAAGATAAAGAAGAGTATCTTCGGATATTATTAACTGATCAGATTAATGATAAAATGATAATTTTAAAATAATTAAAAACCATAGATATTTCAATGAAAATATACAACGCTGATCTACATATACATTCTCCACATTCTATTGGAGTCTCAAAATCCTTAAGCTTAGATACGATGGTTGAAACATGTAAAAAAAAAGGGCTGAATATTTTGGGGACCGGAGATGTATTACAACCAGATTGGCTAAAATACTTGGAACAAAAACTACAAAAGAATAACGATGGTGCTTATTCTTATAAAGATGTTTATTTTATCCTTCAAACTGAAATAGAAGATCAAGATAGTGTGCATGAAGTTGTTTTTTTTGAAAGTTTTGATTCAGTAAGAAAAATTCAAAAGAAGTTAGCACCTTACTCAAAAAACATCTTAGATCAATGGGGGGGTCGTCCAAGAGTCAATTTGTCTCCTGCAGAATTAGTTGATATTATAACGGAGGAAGGGGCTTTAATTGGTCCTGCCCATGCTTTTACCCCTTTTAAAGCTATATTTCGGCAGAATAAATTTGAGACTCTTAATGAATGTTATCAAGATGCATTTAAAAAAGTATTTTTTATAGAATTAGGATTATCAGCTAATACTAATCTCGCAGATAGGTTAGATTGTCTAAAAAACGTTACATTTTTAAGTAATAGTGATGCTCATTCACAAGATCCTCGATCTTTAGGAAGAGAATTTAATAAATTTGATATTGATAATCCCTCTTTTGAAGAAATATTATTAGCAATTAAACGAAAAGAAAGCAGAAAGATTATATTAAATGTAGGGCTACATCCTAAGCTTGGAAAATACTATAATATGTTCTGCAATAAGTGTCGAAGGAGGATCCTTTTTAAAAAAGCAAAGAAAAATGTACAGAATTTATTTAATCAATATTCAATTACAGAAAATTTTATAATAATTTTTACAGATAATCCCCAAGTAGCGAAAAAACAATATATTGGGCAAGTAGCAAAAAATAAAATGGTATGTCCTGCCTGTAAAGAAGAATTAAGTAAAAATTTTAAAGTAAAATTAGGCGTAAGTGAAAGAATTGATGTTATTTCGACATATGAGAAACCTATTCATCCAGAACATAGACCTCATTACATAAATGCCGTTCCATTAATAGATATTATCCGTTCCATTAAGAAAATAAAGAGTACATCAAGCAAATCAGTTTTGAATGATTATAATAATATAATTAATGAACTTGGTAATGAATTTGAAATTTTAATTGATCTTCCATTTGATAAGATCGATAAGTTCGATAAAAATATAGCTTCCCTTATAAAAGCATTTAGAAATGATGAGATTGAGTATACTCCTGGAGGGGGAGGTACATACGGTCAAATAAAACTTGAAATATAATAGTACTCAAATTCAAAAAAAATCTGTTAAGGATTTATAATAATTAAACATTGAATTCTAGTTCCAAGTTTAATAGCTCTCCACATCTGGAACATGTCATAAAATCGAAGACCTTTGCTGAAACTACAAAAAGCTCTAATTGACTTCGTGGAAACTGATTTTTGAACTTTTTACGATAATCACAAGTTGGACAACTTATAATAGCTCTAACTTGGATCATATCATCTTTCTGATCCGAGCTACTTACCGCTTTTCCATCACTTTCAGAATATTTATCAATTTCCATATTTTAAAACCCTTAACACTATATTCATGAAAATTCAGACTTATAAATTTTCTTTTAATAAGATATGTCATTTATTTCACACGAACAATAAGATTATAAACAATTAAAATAAGATTGGATTTTTCAAATTTTTTGTTTTGATGATTTTGTTGTATTAAAATATTATGGAAATGTAATCTGATAAGAGTTTGCGAGTTTATTTTTCATATCATGTAAGTATTACTTTCATATATTATTCTAATATTTTTCTCGTAATATAATAACTTTAGTTTATGATGATAAAATTGGCAGATGAGGAACAACTTGATTTAACAGATTTAGCACAAAATCGCTTATCTGTAAGATCAAGATTTAATGAAATAAAAAATTTTCATAAACAAAATGCTAATCCTGATAATGTCTGTGACGATGACAAATTTCTTTCGGATTTAGTAAAAGTTTTAAGGATTAAATCTTTGGTTGTAGGTGTAGGGGGTGCAGGAAACAATACGGTTTCCCGTTTAGAGGATATGGGTATTAGTGATGCTGAGACTTTGAATATTAATACTGATGCTCACGATTTATATTATTCAAATGCAAAACATAAAATCTTAATTGGAAAAGAAAGATGTAATGGATTGGGTTCTGGAAATGATCCTTCCGTTGGAGCTGAAGCTGCTGAAGAAGATCGTGAAAGAATTCGCAAGATGATGAATGCTGATATTATCTTCCTAACTTGTGGTTTAGGTGGAGGTACGGGAACAGGCGCAGCTCCTATTATAGCACAAGAAGCAAAAAAAAATAATTGTATCGTTGTTACATTCTGTTCACTTCCATTTAAATCTGAAGGGGATCAAAGATTAATTAGAGCCAATTCTGGTCTTAAAAATTTAGCAGAGTATTCTGATACATTAATTACAATCCCAAACGATAATTTATTACATATTGTAGGAAAGATACCCATGATAACAGGATTTAAAATTATGGATGAAGTATTAATAAGGAATATCGGTGAGATTGTGAACTTGATTAATAATTGTGGTTTAGTAAATATAGATTTCGCAGATGTGAAAAGAGTTTTTGAACGGAAAGAAAAATATCCTTCTGGTTTAATCGGAATAACTGAATCTTTAGGAGATGAATCAGATTTAATTGAAAAGTCTAAATTAGCTTTAAATAATCCCCTTTTGAAGCCAGATCCTAGTCAAGTTAATAGATGTTTAGTATCTGTGACTGGAGATCATACTTTATCTTTAGATAAAGTAGATAAAGTCATCTCAACAATTTCAAATGAAATCCCTAAGAGTGCCCAGTTAAAATTTGGAACAAATATGGATGCAACCTTAGGCTCAAAAATAAAAATTATGGTTGTAGCAAATGGACCAGTTTCTCCTTATGTTAGAGCAGCAATGGATTCAAATAATGATTCGGCGCCCATAAATATAGTTGGAATTTAACTTTTATTGTTATATAATTAACCGGCTGTGCTTGAAGGGATTATAAGAATTTCATCTCCATCTACTAAATTATAATCCTTTAAGGGCAAACTTTCGTCAAATGTAATACCTCCAGAAGATAAGTGAAAATTTATTGGGTTTAATCCATAAAGATTTCCTATTGTCTTTTTAATCTCGCTGATGATATTATAAGTATCAATTATTAATTTTTGTTTTTTCTCTCCAGGTCCTATGGTTGATAATAAGTAGATTGAAATCTTTTTACTTTCAACAAATGGTTCTTTAGCAGGAGTTTTGGACTGTATTGATGCTGGTGTTTTTGTTCTGATAGTAATTAATGATTTTTTATAAGTATCCTTTTCTATTTCTTCAATTTCTTGGCTTATCAATTCTTCTTCTATTTCGATTACATCTTCTAAACTAGAAATAGTTGCTATATCATCCGTCAATCCTTTAGTTTTATTTGATTCATTTATCTCAATTTTTGTTAAAAGTTCTTTTAATTGATAGTTTTCTTCTTGTAAGCTTATGATTTCATCCATTAATTTTTCTGTAATTTCTCTCGTTAACTCTTCAGAAAAAATACCTATACTATCTTGTATTACTATAACATCCACTCCTCGTACTTGTAAATCTTTATCTAAATATAGAATTGTGAGTAAATCTTTTAAATTCCCTTCAGAAGAATGGAGATATGCATAAGAAAAGGGATACTTCGATTTGTTTTTAGATAAATTTTTATTTAACTTAATACTGTGAGCTTTTTTGCATTTTGGGCAATTATATATCCTATTCAAAAAATCTGGCTCATTAGAGTCATCTTTGTAAGAATCTTCTGCCATAATTACCAATAATTGGTTTTTATATAATTCTAATGAATTTTTAAATTAACTACTAGTTCTTTAATATAATTTTTAAATAAATAATCAAAGAAATACTATATAAATATGAAGAATAACATTCCGTTAAAATATCAAAAAAATTCATCGTGATAATTCATATGAGTGAAATGCCTCAAGATAGATTAAAGAGTGAAATCCTAAATTTCTTGGATAAAAGAAAAGTGTTGGTATTATGTACTTGTAGTAATAATATACCAAGAGCAACTCCTATGGATTTCTATACCGAGAAAGACAGCTTTAACATATATGTAGGACCTGCACCTGGAAGAAAAGTTAAGAATATTGAAAAGAATCCAATTGTTAGTATTGGCATCTATACTCCTTTATCTGAAGGAAAAATCCAGGGGATGCAGATTACAGCTTCCGGGAAAGAAAGGTTGATATTTTTAAAAGAAGAAGATGAAGAATTCGGAAAAGCTCAGAAAATAGTCCGAGGAAAAAGAAAGCTATTATTAAAAATTATACCTGAAAAGATTGAACTTCTTGATTATGATTTTGATAAACAAGGATATTCACGACTTCAAGTGTTAGAATTATAAAAAATAAGAGATCTATTAACTTAAAATTAATGTGTAAAGCATTGTATATCCCAAAATAATCAGGAAGTGAATCGTTGCGAAAACCGAGCCATTTTTAAGTAAACGCTTGTAATCCAAATTCACCACCTCATACTTTTTTGCCAAGGAAAGAGTGAGAAGATCACATGCAGAACCTTGTGGTAAAAAATTACCTGCCATGTTAACACCACCTATGAAAGCAATGATGATGGGGTTAGGAAAAAAACCTTCTCCTATGAATGTAGAGAAAATCGGGAGAAGAATAATGGTCACAGGTGTTCCAGCTAGAAATGCTGATAAGAGAGAAGACAGGCTTAATGTTATCAATACGGCAAGATAAATGTTATCATTTACCAAGTCTACTAAAGCAGTGGAGATCAACTCTGAAAAGCCATATCTTGATAAAGAATTAGAAAGTATGAACATAATCGCAAAAGTAATGATGATTCTCCACTCAATATCACTTCCAAGATCTGAGAAATTAGAATTCTTAGCGTGAGTAAGAAGAAGGACTGCTGCAGAGAGGATAGCCACAAGAGCAGGTTCGAAACCTAATATCATAAAAACGAAAGTGGCAAGAAGAATAAAGCTTGTAGTTAAAAAGTAATTCTTATTTCGTATAACAACCCCTGGATCAATCATCGATAAAAAAATCTTCTTATTTTCTTCAGTTGGTTGTTCTTCATATTTCAATATAAATCTATCTGTCAAGTAAATGGTTGATATCAACGTGATTACAAATAAAATACCCATATTGGCAAAATACTCCCCAAAACCCCAACCAAATTCCTCACCGATTATTAAGTTTTTTAAACTCGAGACAGGTGTGAGTATCGCACCGATATTTATAGTAATAGTCATTCCCATCATGTAAGTACCAGCAGGTATCTTTAAAAATCGACATGTTCTAAAAATCAATGGAACTAATATCAACGAGAGCGTTAAATCCTCAATAAAAGCGACAATAATGCCTGTAAACAAACAAATCATGTAAAAGAATAACCTATTATTACCTTTCGTTATATGAATTAATCTTATAGCGATATATTCTAAAACTCGATCATCAATAGCAAAATAGATGACTATTTGCATAGCAAAAATGAAGATTAACGTTTTAAAATTAATAAACCCCAGAATCTCCTCCTCTTCAACATTGGTAAAATTGAGCATTGAAACTACTGCGATGGCTCCGATAATTAATGCAATAGGAAAGTAATCAATTTTTTGTTGAGAAAAAAAAGCCATCAAAATGGCAAATAATACCAATATAAATAGTATTGCGGGCAGATTCATGTAATAAAAAGAAATGGTTTTTATCTTAAAAAGTATCACTTAGATTCAAAAAAAGTATTTATCCTATTTCTAAGTATCCGTTATTATATAAAATGAAGTATACTTCCTAAAACCAAATTTCTCATACATTTTCTGGGCAGGAA
This sequence comes from Candidatus Hodarchaeota archaeon, assembly GCA_048886305.1. GTDB lineage: Archaea > Asgardarchaeota > Lokiarchaeia > Sigyniarchaeales > SOKP01 > Loki-b32. The sequence goes on along the minus strand of JBHLKV010000017.1, from coordinate 7,277 downwards.
TCCCTTCTGTAACTGTTAGAATCACTTTATTATAACCTAGTTTTCTTGCAACTTCTAATACCTTTGAAAGTAGTCCTTTTCCAATCCCTTTTCCTTGATATTTTTTTTGAACTGCTATATTTTGAATATAAATTTCATCTTCATCATCTCCTTTTTCCACTAGACAATAACCGGCAATCTGTCCTTGTTCATCTATAACGATAAATGAACATTCTTTTAGGAAATAAGTTTTCAAGCTATTTTCTAAAAATTCTAAATAATGAGATACTGAATTTATTTCTTCCCAGAAACGTGCATCAGGATGATTTTTAAATACCTGAACGCTAAGTTCTGCTACTTTTAATAAAATTTCTTCATTAAAATAAGTGAAAGAATATTTTGAGGGTAAATTATATCTCTTTTCTAACGTATTTAATCTAAAACCCATGTCATGTCTTTTTAAAAAATTAAATCCCAGTCTTCTTAAGGGATTGGACAATAAATCCTCTGGAAAAGTAAAAGCAGCATTATTAAATTTATTAATCTTATATTTATGCTTTAAACGTTCAATAGCTTCTTTTAACAATATATATGCAACTTCCTCTTTATTATTAACATCCAGAATGAAGATGTGTCTAATTAAAAACAACTTTTTATCTAAAAGACTAGTTGTCATGAAACCTATAACCTCGTCATCACTTCTGATTTCATAACATTCACAATTTTCATATGGATAATCGTCAGTTTTAGATTCAATTATCCCCTTAATCCGGTTAAACAAACCCTCAGCTTCTTTTAATTCTTCTGTTATAGTTTCTACAAAATATTTTATCAATGATTCCCTAAGTTTAGCTAGAATTTTCTTATAACTCTTCTGTGAGTATTCTAGTTCTCTTACTTCATACAAATATTTGCACCAAATACTCAGTTTTAAATTTTAAAAAAAAAAATTATTTATTAAAATTAAAGCAGCATTTTTATTGCTTCTTCAGCATCCATCAAAAATTCAGCATAGTATCTGTAGCCTTCCACTGTAGCATATAAGGTATATCTTTTAGCAAGCGCTTTCATTGTGTCCATTATTTTATCATCTGGATATTCATAAACAGCATATGTTTTATAGTTACCCTCTGAAGACACTGTTGTCCAGTGATGTATTTTTTTTACGAAATCAGGGTATGGGGGTTTATCTTTTGACATATATACTTTCAATAATTCTTTAGCTTTATTTGGCGGATACCAGCCTGTAACTAACATATGAGCCAATTGATTTCTACCTCAATTTTTAATTCACATTAGATTTTTTTGCAGGTAAAAATTATTTTTATTGTTTAAAAGGTTTATCTAAGCGAAATGTTTGATAAAAGTATATCTTTAATTTATTACCATTCGAATGACAAATTAATCAGTTATTAATAATATTTTGGTAAAAATTTTAGGATATCAATTATTAAAATATATAATATAAATATGGATTGTTTAATTGCACCACAATGCTTTCTAAGGCTGATTCAGATAAATTGAAACATGCGCAAACGGATAAAGAATTAAAGTCAATTTTCAAAAAAATAGCGTCTAAGAATCCTGATGAATACTTTCCCACTAAGGAACTCAAAAACCTAGGATATATAAGAAAACAATGTGAATGTTGTGGTAACTATTTTTGGACAACATTAAAAGAAAGGGAAGTTTGTGGAGAAGCAACCTGTTCTGGCGGTTTTCAAGTAGTTATTGATAATCCTTCTCAAAATAAATTATCTTTTATTGGAGTATGGAACAAAATTGTTGAAATTTTAGAGCCAAGGGGATATAAACCAATAAAACGCTATCCTTGCGTAGCAAGATGGAATCCAACTTCTGAATTTACAATTGCATCTATCTCAGCCTTTCAACCTTATGTAATTACAGGTGAGGTTGAGCCTCCAGCAAAAAAATTGGTTATTCCTCAGTTTTGCTTAAGATTTAATGATATTGAAAATGTTGGAATAACTGGCAGTCATTGTACTGGTTTTGTCATGATTGGACAACATACTTTTGTTCCACCAGAAGAATGGAATCAGGGTGAGCTTTTTATGGATATTCATGATTTCATTCATGAAGGTGTAGGATTAGCAAAAGAGGAAATAACTATACATGAAGATTCTTGGGCTGGTGGTGGTTCATTTGGATGCTGTCTTGAATTTTTTAGCAGGGGCGTAGAACTGTTCAACCAAGTTTATACAATGTTCGAACAGACTCCTGAGGGACCTCGTGAACTCAAACTAAAAGTTTTAGATATGGGTCTTGGACAAGAACGAGTAGCATGGTTTTCACAAGGTACACCAAACATATATGAAGCTAATTTTCCTTATGTTTTAAATAAACTTAGAGAAATTACTAAAATCGGCTTAGATTTAGATTTATATAATAAATATTCTCAATATTCTGCTTATTTAAACCTTGATGAAGTCGAAGATATGGATAAAGCATGGAATCGAGTAGCTAAGGAAGTGAAAGTTGGAGTAAAGGAACTCAAATCTAAAATTATGCCGTTAACGGCTCTATACTCCATTGCTGAACACGCTCGAAGTTTATTATTTGCTATTAATGATGGAAAATTGCCGTCTAATGTTGGTGGAGGTTATAATTTAAGAGTAATTTTTCGACGTGCTATTAGTTTTATTGATAAATTCAATTGGAATATTGATATGGGAGATGTGTGCCAATGGCATGCAAAAGAATTAGAAGAGATTTTCCCTGAGGTTTCAGAACATTTAGATGAAATTCGAGAAATCTTGAATGTTGAAAAAGAGAAATTTTATGCCACTAAGAAAAAAGCAGGAAAAATTTTAGAAAAAATACTGAAGAAGGGAGAAATTACAACTGAAACTTTAATAGAATTATATGACTCCAATGGCATAAGTCCTGATATGGTAAAATCAGCCGCTAGAAAATATAACATAAAGATAAATATCCCAGACGATTTTTATGGCTTAGTTGTTGAAAGGCATGAAATAGCTGAACAAGTCCACGCAACAGAAAAAGAATTTAAATTGGATTTAGAAGGAATTCCTGAAACAAAATCTCTTTATTATTATGATTATAGCGAGACTATCAATGAAGCAAAAGTTTTGAAAATCATTGATAAAATGGTTGTCCTGGATAAAACTGTTGCATACCCTACTTCTGGAGGACAACTTCATGATATAGGAACAATCAATGGGCAAAAATTCTCAGATGCTTTTAAACAGGGGAATTATACAATTCATGTTTTAGATGATAAACCTAATTTTAACGAGGGAGATATCGTTAAAGTAGAAGTTGATAAGGAGTGGCGTACTCAACTCTCCCAACATCACACTGCTACTCACATTGTAAATGCGGCAGCGCGAGAAGTTTTAGGTAGCCATGTTAACCAAGCAGGAGCCAAGAAGGATTTTGCATACTCAAGCCTTGACATCACACACTATGAACAAATACCGAGAGATAAACTAAATAAAATCGAAAAAATTGCAAATGAAATCGTCGATAAATCAATTAACTTAAATCTTAATTTTATCCCTCGCTCTGAAGCAGAAAAAAAATATGGGATGATAATCTATCAAGGAGGAGCGGTGCCAGGAAAAAACTTGAGAATCGTTGAGGTGCCTGGGGTAGATGTAGAAGCTTGTGGAGGTACACATTTAAATAATACTTCAGAAACAGGGTATATCCATATTACTAAATCACAAAAAATTCAGGATGGAATAGTAAGACTTACATTTGTAGCTGGAGAGGCTACAAATAAATTAAAAGAAAAACATAAGAGAATACTTAATGAATTAAAAGATATTCTAGAAGTTGATCGTAATCAACTACCGGGGCGTGTAAAAGAATTACTTGAAAAATGGAAAAACATAAATAAATCGTTAAAAACTGGTAAAGTAAATGAGAGTGATTTACAATTAATCTCCACTGAAATTTTTGAAGGAGATGTTTTATCAGAACTTTCTCAATTATTAGGTACTAAAAAGGATGATGTTTCAAGTAAAATACAAAAACTATATAATGAATGGATAGAAGGAAAACAAAAGTTATCCGAAATCAAAGTTTTATTTAGCGATGAAATACTTGAAAAGAAGATTAAAAATGCCTTAATTTATCAAAATACTAAACTGATTTTTGAATCAACAAACAAGTTAAACTTAGAGGATTTAAAAAATATGAGTCAAAAACTCTTGAAAATAGAACCAAACTCTATTGTCTTTATTTCAAATCAAAGCGAAGAAGGAATACTACTTATGAGTATGTCAGGACGGAATTTATCATTAAAATCTGACATTAATATTGGTAAGATAGTTACAAGAACAGTTAAACATTTTAATGGGAAAGGTGGAGGGAGAAATGATTTTGGGCAAGGCTTCATAACTGAAAAAGGAGTATCTTCTGAAAAAGTTTTGCAATATATAAAAGAAAATTACTTTAGAGCTTAATTTATCATTTAGATTAGTACTAATTACTCTATATATTTTTATATTTTAGAAATAAACTTTTAAATGTCACAGTAATTAAACCTTCAAAACATTTTTCACATCTATATAGACTATATAGACTTTATAGAATATAGTGAGAGTGTTTAAACCTGATTTCTTTTTTATTTATATTAAGAGAATAAAAGTGATGTGAATAAAAGTATGAAACCAATATTTAAAGAAGAGTTTTGGTGCCCCCAATGTGGGAAAGTTCGATATGTTTATGTAGATGGTATTTGCGATTATTGTAGAAATGTGAATACTCTTGAAAAATTAACGAAACAAAGAAAATTAAAGCACCAAATTAGTTATGAATTTTTTCAGCTTAAATCCTATAGTTAAAATGAATATTTTAATTTAAAGTTTGAAAACTTAATTATATTTTATTAAATTTTCTGTTTAAAATCTTTTCTTTTAATAGAATATTATTTCAAATAGCTCAGTTTTTTATAATTTGAAGATTTATTCTTAATTTGAAAAAAAAATTAAATAGTTTTGAGTATAATAAATTATATTATAAAAGTAATTCTTATTTATTTGATTGGTGAAAAACTTTGGTCGAAATAGTACAAATTAGCGATCTACATTTTGGAAGTGAATTTGTGGCAGATTATATGGAGAATATAATCCAATATGTTAAAGATAACCGACCTGATGTTGTCATCTGCACTGGAGACATAGTTCATAAGGGTAGAGTTGTTCAGTTCAAAAAAGTGGTTGATTACATTAATCGTATAAGAGATGTTACTAAATTTCTTGCAGTACCAGGAAATCATGATGCAAAAAATTCAGGTCTTGTATTTTTTGAGAAAATTATTGGACCACGAAGATTCAGAATGATAATCGAAGATAAAGATACTATCATTGTTGGAGCTTGTTCCGCTCGGGATGATATGGCTGAAGGAATGATTGGAGATGAACAACTAGACTGGGTTGGACGATGTTTTAATAAGAACTTAGAAAATAGAATTTTGGCATTACATCACCACTTAATCCCTATCCCCATGTCAGGACAAAAATTTACAACTGTCCGTGATGCTGGTGAAATTTTAGAATTTACCCAACTATTTGAAATAGATTTAGTCTTAATGGGACATCGCCATGTTCCTCATGCTTATGTAATATCTTGGCAGAATTCATCAAATACAACATTTCTTTACTGCGGAACTTCTGCTTCAAATAAAGTTCGCGCTGCTGATACCCCTAGTTTTAATCATATTTATCTTGATGAAGGAGATTTAGAAGTATATATGGTTAGCTCAGTTAACCTTGAGAAGAGTCTGTTATTAGAACGAAAAGAGCATCATACAGAGTTTATAAGACCAAGAAAAACAAGAATTGAACATTTGCTTGCATCAGCAGTATGGGATGAATAATTTATAAAAACTACATATATTTATGAATTAAATATAATAACTAGAGTTCTTCTTTTATCTCATAGAGATTTTGAAACGAGTCTTTAATAAAAAGATAATAACCTTTACCATTCTTCCTCGGAACTTTTATCACATCAAATCCCATCGAGGATGCTTTTTCTACAAGCCTATCTCTATTTTCTACTATCAAACAAGAATGAGTAAAAACATCTTTAGACCTACTGTTATCATTTGTGATAAATACTTCTACACTTAAGTACCCATTCTCATAACGAATAACTTCTGTTTCTTTTTTTATTCCAAAAAACTTTTCCATTAGTTCTGATGAAACTATAAAAGTTCTCACTTTTTTAAAACCTAATAAATCAATGAAGAATATATCCGAGTTATTTTCGGAACGAGAAGCTATTGCTATGTGTTCAATCATCATATTTTCTATACCTCATTTGACTATTCAACTTTTATCTTTTTGATAAATTATTTTTATTCAACATAACAGATAATTTTTGTTAAATTTTTTTTCTAAAGTTTAAAAATTTTCAGATTTTAATATTATTTAACAAAAAAAAAATTGAGTAATAGAGTTAAGGTATTTCTTGGATGACTGAAGTTTCTGAAGCAGAATTTTTAAATAAACTCCTAGAAGTTGTATATAAACTCTCAACCATAGTGAAAACTCAAACTTATCGTTTTAAAAAAAAATGGGATGAATATTTAAAACCTATTAACAACAAACCTCACATAGTTCGCCAAATACCCGTCGATAAAGAAAAATTCCTTAATGATATCGACTATAGAATCAGTGTGTTGAAAAATGTTGAACAATCAGTAGTTGATGGATTTTATTCCATAAAATCGTTATTACAAACCTTATATAATCATTATTTTAATTCTGATTTGTTTAAAAAAGATTATTCTGAAGCTGACCAGATTATTCTTAAATATTTTGTTGCTAAACAAATTTTGGGTAATTTAATACAATATAATAAATTAGATCATGAATCTGTGCCTTTAAAATACAATATAATAGCCAGAAATTATGTATTAATTAAGTTAAAAGGTCAAACATCATCTGAGATACTTGATAGCCTACAAAAGTTAAATATTAAGAATGTAAAATCTGCCGATTTAAATAAAATTATGAATGAAATCAAAGCAGATGGGATTATAACGATTAAAAAGAAAGGTAAAAGTAATTTTTATGAATTAAATAAGGAATTAGAATTAAGCAAAGAAGGTAAAGAACAATATAATCAAACACTACAAGCCCTTATTGATTGGCCAACTTTATTTGTTCGCAGTTTTTATAATATTAGAGAATTAAACGTCACACCTAATAAAAATGTAAAACACCGCGATTTTCTTATTAAAGTGTTGGTGAAATCAGCAATTCAAGGCTATTCTCCTACTCATTATGTAATAAAAAATTTAA
>JBHLKV010000016.1:0-27447 GCA_048886305.1 Candidatus Hodarchaeota archaeon | reverse complement strand
AGACTTCCTAAATTTTGATGATTTTCTAAGATTGGAAGCTGAGAGATTTCATATTTATTCATTAAATCTACCGCTTCCATTATAGTCGAGCTAGGTTTGATAGATATAATATTCCGAGTCATAATGTCTTCAGCATGTTTCTTTGACTTTTCTCTCATCTTACGTTCATTCTCTAGATATTCAAATATTCTTTTTATTTTGGAATACGGGGGATCTATCGTTCCTTTTTCAATCCTAGATATTGTAGATTGTGGAATCTCTAATTTTGTTCCCAGATCTTTTTGAGTAATACCTAGTTTTTTCCTTAAACTTCTAATTTTATCTAAAGAAGGGAAAATTTCCATAATTGAAAAAATATTAATATGCTTGTTATGCATAAAATAATTCCAAAATATTTATAAAAGTTATTAATTATAAAGAGATATAAAATCTTTTTATTTCAATTTTCGTTTAATAATGATTTTAACTGATAATTAATTTAAAAACATACTTAAACCAAATATTTATTTAATTAAGAAGATGGTTAATTGAAATGTTAAAAATTGAACATTTAAACTCTAAATTCGCTGTTGAACGCTCTGATTTTCCTGAACTCGTTGAAAGAAAGGGAGTTGGACATCCAGATAGTATCTGCGATGCTGTTGCCGATGCATGCTCTAGAGCATTATGTGGTTATTATTTGGAGAATTTCAACCGGGTATATCATCATAATGTAGATAAAGCAGCACTCGTGGGCGGAGTCGCCAAACCTGAATTTGGTGGGGGATTAATTATCCAACCTCAATATTTTTTGATTGTTGGAAGAGCCATTAATCAAATATTGACAGAATGTGCTCCGGGAGAAAATAAATTAGAATATATCCCCATCGCAACGATTTGTCTTGAAACTTCTCGTCAAGTTATGGGAGAAATTTTCCGTAATCTTGATTTAAATAAAGATATTCAATTTGATACTGCTATTCGTCCAGGCTCTACTGATTTAACAGGTTTATTTGATGAATCTCATCATGCCGAGGAGGTTCCCTTAGCAAATGATACTAGTTTTGGTGTAGGGTATGCTCCTTATTCAGATGTAGAGCGGATAACTCTGGAAGCTGAAAGATTAATTAATTCAGATAAATTTAAGGATAAATGTAAAGCATCCGGTGAAGATGTAAAGGTTATGGCTGAAAGGGTTGGAAATAACATAGGAATAACAGTAGCAGCAGCTATGATTAGTAAATACATTAATGATATTGGTGAATACGTTAATTATACTAATCAGATTAAGGAGGCTGTTTTAGATTTGGCAGTAGATATAATACCAGAACGTGACGTTACGTGTCAGGTAAATGTTGCTGATATTTTAGAAAAAAACCTAATTTACTTAACTATCACTGGTACTAGTGCTGAATCAGGTGATGATGGAGAGGTAGGACGAGGAAATAGAAGTAATGGTTTAATAACTCCTTGTAGACCAATGAGTTTAGAAGCAGTATGTGGTAAGAATCCGATTAATCATGTTGGAAAGATTTATAATATCCTTAGTACCAATATGGCAAGAGAGATTCATAAAAGAGGGCAAGGAGATATCATTGAGGTCCATGTAAAATTACTCTCTCAAATTGGGAGACCAATAACCGATCCATGGATTAATTCCATCAATTTAATCCCTGCAGAGAATGTTAATTTTAACAGTATTGAAAGAATTGCTAAAGAAGTCTCGGAAGAGATGTTGAGCAAAGAACAACTAATAACATTGAGAAAGCGTCTGATAGAGGGTAAGGAGCAAGTATATTAAAGTAAATTATTCATTAGAGATTTTATATTTTTTTTTCTATTTTTATAAGTTAGTATATAATATGGCTAGATTTTAGATATATTCAAAATTAATAAAAAAAATATATTAATAGAATAAAATCGAAAAATAAAATACAGTTAAGGTGGTAATAATTTGGGTTTAGATAAATGGCTTAAACCAGATGAAGAAGGAAAAAAAATTAAAAAGAGAGCAAAAGAAGATAAAGATCTCTCGTTACAGAAGGTTTCTAAGCCCAAAAAAGAAAAGAACGATATAACTGCTCATAAATCAGCTGAAAGAACAATAAAAAAGCTATCCAAATTTGAACTCATCTGTACAAATAGAAAATGTAAATATCAAAAAACAATTATGAAAAAACTACTGACCGAAAAGGATAAAACCTGTCCAAGATGTAGTGGTATAATGAAAGTTAAAAAGCTTAATTGAAAAAATAGTTTCTGCTAATTTTCAGGAAGCCTTTTTAAATCAAAAACTGATTCGCAATTGGGACAAGTATTTGGTTTTTTGCTATATTTTAAGATAAAATAGATAATAAATCCCAAACCTAAGGTTAGAATGACGAGGAAGCATAAAACCTCATGATAAATATGTTGAAAATTCGGTCGCCTTAATATCACCTCTCTCTCACATGTTGGACAATAAATGGTTTTTTTCCCCGTATTGATCAACTACTGTAATTGAGTTTTTAATATTAAATTATATTTCTTAAAATTTATTTATTTTTTTTCGTGTATTCAATCTTTTCCATTTTTTTTGCTGGTCTTCCAATATGTACATATTTTGGCTCAAGATATTGATTAACTTCTGTATAACTTCCCATTCCTAGAATTGCTCCTTCTCCTACTACAGTTCCTGGAGAGATAACACTAAAAGCACCAATTGTACAACCGTCTTTTATGATGACCTTTTTTAGGAGTAGAGAATCACTAAAAATCATTGAGCTCATAATAATAGAGCCCTCCCCCAAAATAGTATTTTCGCCAATTTCTACAAAATCTGAATCAATATAACTATCTAATAAACCAGTATTATATGAAACCTTAATGTTACAGATTTTAAGTGCAAAAATTTTTACCCAAGGTAATGGAAAGTAGTTATATGCCTTTAAAACAAACTCTTTTATCGTTTTTCTTAAAACAAAGAATAAATAATCTTTATCCCGAAAGTTTCTTTGAAAAATTCCTTCTTTTGGATAATGGATTAAATTTATTAGAATTAAAAATAATTTTGAGAAAAAAAGAAGAAATATTAAGAAAAGTCCAAAATAAAGAATAATTAAAATGGGTAAGAAGCATATTACTCCTATTGGAGTGAGCCAAATTGAAAATAAATTAAAAAAAAATTGAAATAATAAAATTGTAGGAAAAACTGATAGCCATATCAAAATAAGATAGATCCAATAAAACCAATTCTCATTTAAAGAATTGTTTGTTACAATAATATTCCTAATTCTTGTATCAAAATCTATATTTTCCATTAACTTTTCAATTGGTTTTGTTTTAAATTTGTCTTAATTTATCTGTATTGAAATTCATTATTTTTATTAATTCAATTTTAGAAACTCTATTTAAAGGAGCTCCAAAATACAGAGATTTTGATTTTAATTTAGAATTTTTGGCGGTAACTGATAATGGAAGCAGGAATACATTATTTTCAATTTCAGATCCTGGAGCAATACAGCAACAATCTGATATAACCACATTATCTTCTATATTTATACTTTTTATTGTTAAAGATTTATCCCAAAGATGATTTTCAATTAAACATCTTCCCAAATATACATTGTCACCTACATTTAATAATTCTTTTGCAATATACGAGTCCTCTATTACTGTATTTTTACCAAAATTACAATTACCAATGAAATTGAAACCTGATATTAATAACCAAGGAAATGGACTTCTTTGTAATTTCCATTTAACATATCGTAACAAAAATGAACGAGTGAAATAATTATTATACTCTTTATTTTTTTCATTCCAGTGAAAAACACCTTCTTTGACAGGGATTTTACGCTTAATTAAATTATATATGATTTTTGATAGACACATTAAAATAAATAAGTTAATTATATGTAGAACAATAAATATTAAAGGAGTAATTAAAAGAATAAGTAACGAAGGGAAAGAATTAAAGATATGAATAAAATTCGGTGTTTGCAGAATATATGGATAAAAAAATTGAATACTATAATAAAGAATACCAAAAGTGGGGATAGAATATGAAATAAAATAAATTAAAGCCATGATCAGTAGGTTGCATTGAAAATTCTTTACAAATTTTCCTCCTTGAGCACTAACATTTTTTACATTGTGAGTAAAGGCATTATCACGATTGTTATTTTTGTTGAAAACTGAGTTTCTTAATTTTTGATATAAATTTTTAGATTTTTTATCTAATTTTATATCGGTATTGTCTATATAGAAAGAATTCGGTCCTAATTTTTGATTATACTTTGTTATAGACATCGCTTCTATGATTGTATTTTTATCTATTTGAGTTCCTGGAGTAATAAATGAGTTTGAACCAACAATTACATTATCTTTAATTTCTACTCTCTTAATAATTAAATAATTTCCTAAAATTATACTGGCTTTAATAGAACTCCCTTTACCAATAGAGATATTTTTCCGTAATTTGATGAATTCAGAGTCATTATCGAACCACTTATAAATAAGCTTTACCACAAATGGTAGAGGAAGGAATTTTGAGACCCATACAGGCCATTTCTTTACTACGGCCCTTAAACTCCAAAAATAGTAGTCTTTATTCCTTTTATTTCTTTCAAAGATACCCTCCTTAGGTTTATGAATGAGATTTATTATAATCAAAAAGATTTTCGCTAATATAATAGAGCTTAAAACTAAAATAGTATAACCTAAATAAGTCTGAATTGGAAACAGTAAAAGTAAGAGAAAATAGTTTTCCTCAACTAATTTCCAAAAAAAATAGAATTCTAATATTGCAGGTATTATTGAGCCCCAAATGATTAAAGTATAGATAATTAAAAATTTTTTAGAAGCTAATGTATTCGTGGTGAATGGTCCATGGCTTATTGAAACAGGAATAGACAATGTCTTTTTATATCGCAATTGGTATTAAATTGTAAAATTAGTATATTCTTTAACAATTAAATTTTATTCATAGATCAATTGAGGGAAATTATTTAAATTCTCGAAAGGCAGGCTTCTTTTTCGGTTCTTTCTCTTTTTTTTCTCCAGACATTAAGATATTCCATGTACTATTTACTCCTAATTCTTTTAACTTTTTACGTTCTTCTTCTATATCCTCATCTCGTTCTATTTCTTCTTCACTCATAATTGGCACTCAAGTAATATAAAATTTATTCATCTTATTAATTTATTTTTATAGTTTTATATTTATCGTTTTGAAAAATAAAGCTAAATTTAAAATCATTGATGGAAGATTCTAAATAAAATTTTATATCATTACTTTTTTTTATTTTATAAATTATTCAAAATTTGAAAAGTATCTATTTCAAGAGGTTTAATTAATGTCTAATTGTTACCATTGCGGAGAGGAAATCCCTGAAAGGGAAATTTTTCAATGCAGCGGATGTGGTCAAAAATATTGCTCTTTGCATAGAGATCCTATATACCATGAATGTAATATTGTAAAGGAGAATTTAAATTTACAAAGAGTTCAACCACCAGCTCCATCTTATGTTGATAGTTCTCAATTATCAACAACTTCACAAGAAAGTATATATCAGCAACATATTACTCAAGGAGAAATGCGTGGAACGACAGATGGGACATATACTTGGTATCGTCAAGAAAACCTTGTTCCAGAAAATGCTTTTGCTCCAGGCTCAGGTATTAAATTCAAAGGTATTCTACTTCCTCATAAGTCAGAATTCCTACATTTATTAATTGGGGCTACACTTATTTTCATCATAGGTCTCCTCACGTTTTACGACAGAGATTTGATAAATAATAATCTAACATGGGCGATATTTATGTTAGCTAGCTTTTATATGACGGCTTTCCTATTTCATGAATTTGGTCATCGTCAAGTAGCTATACATTTTGGTCTTCAAACAAAATTCAGATTATTAACTTTTGGAATGTTAATCACATTATTTGGTCTAGTTTCTGGTATAATGTCATTGATAGGTGGAGTGCCAGGTCTACCAGCCTTAGCACTTCCTGGAGCTGTTGTAGTTCTAGGATTGGATAAAATAGATAGGACAACAGGGTTATGCAAAGCAGCAGGTCCTATTGTTAATCTTGTATATGGCTCTATACTATTAGTGATATCGTTTATAATCCCCAAAGATTTATATCCATTGAATAACCTAATTGGAGTTGCTGCATACTTAAATTTCTGGTTAGGTTTATTTAACATGATTCCAATTGGAATTTTAGATGGTCAAAATATATGGAAATGGAATAAGAAGATATTTTTAATCTTATTTGCTTCACTGTTAACATTGTTAATAGTAACACATATTATTGTTTATGCTGCCAATCCTTATGTCCCATAAAAATGGATTTTTATAAAGAAGTTTGTTAACTTCTATTTTTTTTAAGCTTTTAGACTTAAAAATTCAATAAAACTGGATTATGAATGATAAAAATTATGAATGATAAAAATTTTAGGATATTATATATTGAAAAATTTTATTGTTTTAATCAAAATTTTCGAATAAAACTTTTAAATCAGTTATAGGGAAAAAAAGTGGCGTATTGTGAATTTTGTGGGGAGCAGATAAGTTATTTACCATTTACGTGCAAGTATTGTGGAGGAACTTTCTGCAAAAAACATCGTTTGCCAGAGAATCATCAATGCACTTTTGAATTAAAACATGTTCCAATTGTGCCAACTTCTCCAAGAGAGCCTCAGAAACCTTATCCAGAGGCTGCTGTTAAAAAACCTACAACTCAAGAATATTTAACTAAAGGCCCAAGAGTTTTAAAAAAATACTTAAAAAGGCAGGAGAAACAAAGAAGGCAAGCAATGAGGAGTTATAGAGAATCCTATAGAGGAGCTCCTCAGTATAATTACACTAAAATATTATTTGCGATGATTATTCTTTTTTCGATTATTGGTTTAGTTTTTATTTCTAGTGAACTAGCACAATATATGTATTTTAATATACCAGGTCTTATTTATGATTATACATATCACACTTTTTTCACAGCGCTTCTCTTAAGCTCTACTGATTTTTTTGGGTTGTTCTTTTTATTCATAATGCTATTTTTTTTATACTTTATGGCTAGAAACATTGAATTAAATCATGGGTGGAAATTTTTAATAAAACTCTATGTTGTTTGTTGTTTATTTTCAGCATTATTCTTTGTGTTATTGAGATTAGCATTAATCGGTTTGGTTCCTTTAAATGAAGGACAATTAGATCCCATTTATGTCTGGGAAAATTATGGATTTGCTTGGGGAGGTATATATGGTTTAATTTCCTATTCAATATTTCCAATAATGAATCGCCAAATTACAGCACTAATGACATTTATTCCACTTAGAATGAGAGGAAGATCCTTTTTATTAATGATAATATTAATAAGATTAATACCTGGATTATTATTTGCTTTATACTCCCCCATATACTTGTTGTTTTATTTACCTGAATTAGGGGGAATTTTAGGCGCATATATTATATATAAATCTCAATTTGGACGGATGTAAAATTATAATTTAGTTGAAAAATAAAATCCATAAAAAATATCAATGGTTCTACTTTATTTTCATTAATCTTTTTTAACAATATATTTTAAATTCTTAAGATGTCTAAAGAGTATAGTTCCAAAATTATTGAGTTAAATGAGGATTTAATTGAAAATAACAACAGGTTAGCTGCAGAAAATAGAAAATTATTAAAAAAGAAAAACATAAGAGCGTTTGACTTTGTGGGTGCTATCGGAGCAGGTAAAACAGCAATTATTGAATCAATTGTACAAAAGATCTCAAATGAGTATAAAGTGTTAGTTATAAATGGTGATGTTACTACAAGAATAGATTCAAATAGGATTGAACAACATGGTGTAAAAACAATCCAAATAAATACTGGTAGAGAATGTGCTTTAAATTCATATCATATCTCTCAAGTTATAAATCACAATGATTTAAGTGAAATTGACATTTTATTTATTGAAAATGTAGGAAATTTGATCTGTCCAACTGATTTTATATTAGGAGCAGAAAAAAGAATTGTTATCGTTTCAATAACAGAGGGTCCCTGGGTTGTTCGCAAACATCCAATGTTATTTAAGTTTTCTGATGTAGCAGTCATAAATAAAATTGATTTAATAGATGTAATGGACGTAAATGTTGAAGAGATGATAGAGGATGGATTAAAAATTAATCCAAATCTTAAAATTTTAAGTACAAGTGCTACAACTGGTAAAAACATTTCTGAACTTATAAATGTAATTTTAGATTAATAGAATTAGGAATAAAAACAAAATTAAAAAATAATAATATTATTAAAGAAAAAAGCTCAGATGTAAAATGGCAATTAGACAATATAATACAGAATTAGGATCATTAATAGATAAGATTGTAAAAGTATATCTTGATAAAGACAAATTCTTTGTTGGGCAATTAAAAGGAATTTCTGAAGATTCAAACCTTATCCTTATCAATGCCAAAAATGAAAAAAATAAATCCTTTCCAAAGATATTCATAAGAAATTCGTATTATAACTTTGTAAGTTTAGAAGAAGAACCTTTCCCTATGAAAGCGTTGGCAGACAGAATTGCTACAGTTTTTTCAAAAGGTCATGTAAACTATATAGAAGATCAGAACATAATTTCAATTCTAAATGGAAAGATAATTGTAGATGAAAACGAAGTAAGAGGTACTGGTCCTTCAGCAGAGAGAGTTAAGAAGATTTTCGAACAATTTAAAATGGATCTGGAAAGTCCCAATGAGGAATAATTTTTTTTAATTTTAGACTCGCTCTAAAATAATAAATATTAATCAAAAATTCTTAACAGATTCTTTAATTGGAGATCTTGGACAATGTTCTTTAGTAAAGCTTTTCCTAATGGTGTTACCTTAATGATACCTAAATCCTCAAATTCTCTTATATAATCATTATCAATTAAAAATTTTACATCTGAATTCCATACATTTCCAAAAATTTCTTTTAAATCATTTATTTTAATATTCTCATCAACTTCTTTGGTAAGAGCAAGAATTAACGCTAATGTACCATATTGAGAAGGTGTTATATTATCATCTTTCCCAAAAGATGTTAATATATAATAATTTTGATCCAAAAATTTAGACGTAATTAACTCAAACCCAACATTTTTCAAATTCAGATAAACTTTACTTATTATATTATTAAATTCAAAATCCTTACATAAATTCTTTATATCTTCCTCTCGAATCATTTTTTGAGGATTGGTTAAAATTATTCGTGTAATATTTCGTACGACCTCTTCAATATTAGTTGTCTTCATAATTTAGTTTATCAACTCTCTTCAATATTTATAACTCTTATTTTTTCAATTTTTTTTTTCATTTCCAAATTCGAAATAATAAAAATCAAATTATTTGTTGTTAGATTTGCTTCACTTTCAAATACAGGTAAAATTTTTCTAATTGTTCTATAGATTGAAAGCTTGTTATATTGACTTGGTAAGAATGCATTTGTGAAGATAATTGTTTCAATTTTTAGAAGGATTTTTATTGAGATATGTAAAATTATAACAAAAAAAATTTTTTCAGGTGTAGTTAATTCTTCAAATTTCATATGATCTTCTTTATTACGTATAAAATTTAACTGAACATAAAAATAGTTATTTTCTTCATTGATCATTATTTGCAATTGAGATTCTAAATTGATTTTAACTAAAAATTTATTGAGTAGATCCTCAAGTCCATTTATTAAAGTTTCAAATTTTCTAAATCTTTCAATGGTCTCTAATATTTCATTTTGATCATATTTAATAATAAGTTCTTCTCTTTTTAATTTCAAAACCTCTTCAAATTCTAGTAATTTCTTAGTAATTAGAGAAAAATTCTCAGGATTCTTTGGATCTATTTGAGTATTTAAATTTAAGATCTCACCTAATTCAACATTTAGATTTTCAATTTCTTCTTCAATTTCATTAGTTAATCTTATAGATTGAATATTATTGACATCAAGATCTTCATCAGAAACATCTTCAAATTCTCTTATTTTACCTTTATATTCATTTTTTAGGGTATTTATTTTATTATGATCATTTTCAATTATATCTAAAAGATTTTGATAGTCTTTTTCAAATATTTCATACTGGGGATATAATTCTTCAAATTTTAGACTAGTTTCATGTAATTTTGTTTTAATTTCGTTAATCTCATATTGGATCTTTTTAGCTTTTTTCTGAAGCGCTTGGATTTTTTCTGCATTTGATAAGTTTTCATCGAACTCTATTGTTAATTTTAAATCATCTTTCGTTTCCTTTTTTACTCCTTCCATTTGTCTTGTTATCCTATTAATCTGATTAAAACATTCCTTCTTTTGTTTATTAAAATTCTGGATTTTTAAATTATAGTCTTCCAATGTTTTATTAATCAGATCAATCTTACTTTTATGTTGTAGAAAGTCTTCTTCCAAATATTTTAATTTATTAGTGTTATTTATTAGTGATTCATTTAGTTTTTCTATTAAATTTGATATAGCAGTTAATTCGCTAGATCGTTTACTAGCTTCTGATAATTTTAATTCTTTTAATAGTATCTCCTTTTTTTTAAGAAGTAGATTAAATTTAAAAGTATGAATTATTGACTGAATCAATTTACTATATTGAGAAAATATTTCAATATTATTGTTAATTATTCTACGAAAATCTCCCAAGTAGTCTAATAACTTTGGAGCTTTGCTTAGTTCAAAAAAATTATTAGTTTGATTTTGAAAAATTTCAATAAAATTATCAATTGGAATTAACTCATAATTTTTTGAAATTGTCAAATAACCTTCATCTTGAAACTGAGTCAATAAATTTTTTTTGATTTTTCCAAGGATTAGAGTAAATCTATCAGTAATTATAATTTCTTTTTTACCAATGGAAATTTTCAGATTATTTAATTGAATTATGAATTCAGCTCTATTTTTTTTCAAAATGGTCTTTAAATTTTTTGTATTCTTTTTCTTTTCTTTTTTTTCTCTCTCTTATTAAATCAAGTGGATCTTGTTCATCATCTTTTTCAATCATATATTCATCTTTGAATCTTTTTTCAAACTTAGACTTAAATTTATTAATTTTTTCAGATACTTCATCACTAATTTCTAATGGCTTTTTTTTTTCCACCTCTAGAGCAATATCAGATAATTTCTCTCTTTTTTTTTTACGTCTTCTTCTTTCGAATTCCGTGTCAGAATATTTAAAATATTCTTCATAGGTTTTTTTTTGTTCTTCTTGTTTCTTTTTTAATTTTTCTAATTCTTCTTTTTCTCTGGCCTTTTTAATGACCTCTTCCTTTGCTATTAATTCTTGTTTAGTTAATTGAGTTTTGGTTTCTTTTAAGAATTCTTTGAAATTTAAATTAGGATTTTCCCTAAAAACCCTTTCGAACTCTTCTATTAATAATGTTTCAGTATCATTAGGAATTTTACTTAGTTCTATTTTAAGTTTCTTTTGGATAAAATCATTATAAAATGAGTTAACCTTATTTATTACATCCAAGAAGATAGAATTTTGTTTCAAGGAATCTATTAATTCTAACCATTGGTTTAATTCAACTGAAGTGATGAGTGAAGGTTTATCAATGACTAAACTAATTGTTTTATTTTCGATAAGAAATAAACCAATTTTTTTAGTATTTTCTTGGTTAATTTTTAATTTCCTTAAATTTTCTTTAAATAATTCTTTATACTTTTTAATTAAGTTATCTTGAAACTCTAAAAATTTTTTGATGTTATTATTTGAAATCGTAATTAATTTAGTATTTAAATTATTCAGTAAATTAGTTATATCTTCGATTTGTTCAAGAAATACATCATTAGAAGATTGTTTAATTAGAAATTGTTTGTTTTGAATAATTATTTTTGAAATTTCATTAATATGATTAATCTCACTTTGAACTTCTTCTATTGGAGAAGTTAATTCCTTTATTTTTTCAAGGTTAAATATTCGGGTTTTTTTCATTTTTATAGAAAAATATTATTAGAATTTTAAATTTCAGGTGGACTTGGTAAATCTCTTTTTTTATCCTCATACTTTTTTGATTTATTATAATATCTTTTAGTATTACTTAATATATCCTGTCTATCAACATGAATTGCGGTGCCTCCAACTAACTTTAAAGAATCATAAAAAAGATCGTATGTTAAAAGTTCTGTATTTATTGCCTTTAATACAGCAACTCTTGTTCCTCTTTCAATATCAGATCCGGAATATCCATATGTTAATTCTAAAAGACCATCAGTCTTTCCTTTTTTATTTATGGAATCCCATAGTATATTATTATCGAATTCAGAGATTTTATAACCTAATTTGACTTCCAGATCTTTAGCTATTACTTGAATTTTTTTGAACTCATTGTTTAAGTTTGTGAAAATAATGTCATCAATGCCTATTTTTGCTTGTGTTAATTTTTTAAGAAATGATTCAATAATCTGTTTCCTTAAATGATAATCAGGAAATTCAAATTTAAAATGAAATGTAAAACGCCGCCAAATAGCTGAATCTAATTGATGTTGATGGTTAGTTGCTCCAAAAATAGCTAATGGAACTCCCTCATAATTTATTTTATCAATAACTTGTAAGAAAGAAATAACAGCGCGTTTTATTTCTCCTACTTCATGAATATTGGATCTTTCAGAACCAATTGCATCAATTTCATCAAAAAATAATATAAAAGCCCCTCTCTCTTTTGAAATATCAGCTGCCAACTCAACAACCCCTCGGATATTTTTTATAGTATCTCCTAATAGTGGTGATACTAATCTGTCAGATTCAACTACACAAATAGGTATATTGTATTGCTTTGCAAATCCTCTTGTTAATGATGTTTTTCCTGTCCCTGGTGGACCATATAAAAGAACTGTTAAATTAGGATTTAATTTTGTATTTTTTAGTTGTTCTGTAAATTCATCATATTTTTTAAGAGCCTTAAAGAAATCATCTAAAATTTCTTTTTTGACTTCATTTCCCTTAATATCATCAATATTTTCCTTTATATCTGAAGGAAAATAGACTGCACCATATTTACCAATCCGTTCTTTAATAACATCTTCAGTATAAGTTTCTTTTTTTTCTGATTCATCTTTTTTCTTACTAATTTTTCATCATCTCAACTATTTGTATATTATTTATTTTTTCTTTCATTATCAAATTTTTCACAATAATTTGCTATTTCATTAATAAAATCTTTAAGATTATCAATCTGAGATCCTATAAAATTAAAGATTTCTTTTCTATACTGAGGAGAATCTCTGATTTTCATCTTATCCAAACTTAAATAATTAGGGAAGCATATAAGTTTCATTAGATATGGAAGAACTTTCTCATTAGTTTGTAAATCTTTAAAAATAGTATAAAAAATGTTCTCATCAGATAATTTCCACTTTAATATACCCATATACATCAAAAATGCAAAATTCATTGAAATCCAATTTATTAACTCTTTTGATAAAAAACCTCGTCTTTGTGAAGCAAAAGCTAAATAATATAAAATCAAGGTTTCATTGCTAAATTGGGGATTTAATCTAATTGATCCATCAGATTGCTTATTTTCACGTAAGAATTTATTATCTATTAAGATCTCTACAAAATTTTCTTCAGGGGCTAAAAATATTCCATCAAGCTCACGTAAACCTATACGTTCGGCAATTTTTTCTATAGCTTCTTCTTCTGAATTTGCAATTGAATCGATATATGGCAAAAAGACGTTTGTTTTTAAAATCATTGGAAGCTCATAATTTTTTCTTTCAGGAAATTCTCCAAAATTTGGATCCAAATTATATAATGACGTAATATTATTTATTATTTGAAAAATTTTTGGAGACATTCCTGGAATCTCAAAGAAATCAGAACTTTCTAATTTTTCTCTATAATAGGTATGAGGTTGAAGTAAATGCCGTTGACATTCATAAAATGTTGGAGCATATTCCAATAATGTTTCGTAAATGATTTTTATATTAGCACCTCTTGGAAATAGTCTTTCTTCAATAAATTTCACTAAATGATAAAGATACGTGTTCTCAATATTAATTTCGTCTGGATTAGTAATATATCGTAAAATATTTAAAGCGTCAACCGATTCCTGAAGAAATTCAACTATATAATCCTTAATATCTATAATAGGTATATTTTCTCTATATTTAACGATGAAATCCTTTATTATTTCATAAATATTTGATCTATACATTGCAGAGAATTCAGAGAGTGCTCTGACTTTACGAATATTTCTTTTTTCTTCTTCTTGTCGAATCTTATCTAAAATTTCTGTATCTAGTAAAAGATCTGCATCTAAATCAATGATAATCCTTCTCGTCTCCCTGAGAATTGGACGCATATGACTTATAAACGTTAAATATCGTGGTAAGATATCTGTCCACTTCTCTCTTTTCCTTCCCGGTTTGACTATTCTTGAAGAGCGCTTTTTATAACTCATTGTTTAACACATTGATTTTTCTTAATCTTCTTCATATCCAACTAAAATTTCAGCAAAAATGTTAGAGATCTCAATAAAAATCGGAATCTCTACCCTACATAAATTACCAAGTATCCATTTATTAACATCCTTTAATAAGAAACGAATTTGATTATGAATTTTTTTATTTATTTCTGACTCAATTATATGAGAAAGCCATAATCCCCCGCCTATTCTATATGCGACTATTTTGATTAAAGGTTCGAATAAATATTCTAATACTTGTTTCATCATCCAAGATTTTGGTATAACACTCATGCTTTTATTATCAAAAGATGGATCATTTAAAATGGGATTTGTTTCATCTATAGATAATTTAGGCATAAAACTTAATAATAAAATTAAGGCTAGTATTGCAGAGATTCCATTTATTGTATAAGATCCTCCAATTTTTTCAATATCATCTCGATTTATAGCTACATTTGCTAAAAACATGCAAATAAAAACATTTCTATCAAATAATTCAGAAACGTAAGCATATCCTAATTCTTGATCAATGATTAGATATTTTTCTTCTAGAATTTTAATTATATCATCTGGAAATGTATAAAAAGTATAAACTTTTTGTTCACTTCTTCTTATATCCTTTTCAATAACCAGTTCCTTTGAAACGAGCCCAAACATTTTAATGAGCTCTTTAAGTTGATTTTTAATATAGTGTTTGGGTTTATTAGGATCACCAAACATGGCAAAAAATTGATGATCTACAATATGAAAATCATTTCTTTTACTAAAAGCCTCGACGATCCGATCAATTATAGGTCCTTGGGTCCCAGAAGCAATCACTTTTGCTTTTGAAGTTACAAACCCGTTCAATAATTCATTTATAACAAAATCTTGCTCATGAGTTCTAGATTTCAAAATTTTTTCAAATGCTTCTGAAAAATTTTTAGTGTTAGGAAAGAATGCATTTTGTATTTTATCATTAATCGACTTTAAAAAGATTTCACCATTATTCTTAGGAAAATGGAGTTGCATATTATTTAATCTTTGAATTAGCGCCTCTTTTGCTCCGGGAATATTTTCAATATCTCTATTTCTCAATTCTTCAATAGCTTTTTCAACTCTTTTTTCAAATTCCTGCAATAATTCATTCCAAGTTGCATCTTGAATTTCAGTCATTTATAATTTAATCCTCTAACTTCTCTTATTTTTTATATTCCATTTTAGTTCTACTGATATTTTCTTCAAAGCCTCTTTTAATGGTGATAGTAACTTCTTATCATACAAATTTGGTGAAGATACTCCTTTTTGAGCTTTCCAACCCATTTGAGTTCCCTCGCCCATTTCCCTTTGTCCATATTTTAAAATATTGCTAAGATCTCGTATCCACCAATAAAATCTTAACCATTTTTTATTTGGATTATCCTTAGAATAGATAACTGCTAATGCTTTCCACTCGCCCATCAACCATTTTACAGTTATACCACTCACAGGCATATAAAAATTTATTGGAAAATTTGCTTGAAAGCGCAGATCGAGATCTGAAGTTTTTATATTGAATATTGGTTGATTATATCCTTCAAGAATAACAATTTCTCCACAATGTTGACATTCATAATGAGATTTCATTTTTTCCATTTTTTTTTGACATCTTGGACATGTTTTATTTTCTATTATCCTGTATTTAATAATTTCTAATTGTTTCTCCTTTTCTAATTCTTCTTCTGTTTTAGGGCGTCGTTTTCCATATTTTCCTGTCCAATTCCATAACTCATCAAATGATTCATCAAATTTTTCTAAAGAATAAATAAGATTATTTAGAACATCTTTATCATAAATTTTAAACATTCCCGCATGTTGATAGTTTTTCCACCAAGATAATCTAACGTATTTCTCATGTTTCAAATAAGCACTATGACAAATCAATACTGCAAATGCACGATTTTCAGTTTTATTTAAAAGAATACCTTTCTCACATATCTCATATCTTCGATCTAAACTCAGATTTTTATGAAAATAATCTCCATTCTGAAATTCTCCCGTTTCGACTTTTTTTTCTTCCCCCATTTCAGCGATAACATCTTTTTCTTTAAGAATCTTTTTACATTGAGGACATTGATAAATTCCAACGACTAATAATTCCATTTCAATATTACATGAAGGACATTCCAAAATTAATCATCTCCACTTAAAGTTATAAATCTTTCATAATCTAAGTTTAATAATTTTAATTCTTTCTTCGTTAGTTTTGAGATTTCGTTCTTTATTTCTACTAAATCCGTTCTAAGTTTTATTAAGGTTTCTTGAATTATTTTTAAAATATCATCCTCATTAAAAGAAACTTTTCTAATGAACTCAAGGTAACCAAATTTTTTACCTTTTCCAGAATAAAATTTTCTAATATCTGTTAAATTTTTATCAATTCCTTCCAATTGGTACCGAAAATTTATTAAAGATAATAATTTTGAATTCCATTCTTTAAATGAGGAATTTTCTTTATCAATCTTATCTAAATCAAATTTATCAGAAAGATCCACATTTTCTTCTCTAAGAAATTCTAGAACGTCCTTATTTTCTTCAAGTGCTTTATTAATTTTCTTTACAACTAGTTTAGTATTCAAAATAGGGTCGAATATTTTAATAAATTCATTCAATTTTTCTTGAATTTCTTTAAATCGCTGATAAAATCCTTCAATTGTTATTTCGATTTTAATAGCTTGATATATATTTCCAAATTGGTCTAAAATATAATAGAGATCATCCGACAGTGTGTAATCATGTTCTCCAATTTCTAAAACAAATGCGTGTATTGCACTAGTTTTCTCACATCTTACGCCTTTCAATCTAGTTATTGCTAAATTAAAATTTCTTCTTTGGAGAAATTTAAATTTCTTATTAATCATTAAATATAGAGTATCATCTGGTATAGATATTGTATCTTCTTCTATTGTTATTGTTTCATCTCCTAATTTTATAATGAAGTCATCATCTTTATGTTTATACTCTCTTATATTTCGTATATTTTTAAATAAGCCCAAATCAACAGCAACTTCAATAAATTCCTCATTCCAAAAATTTAGGATATTTTTTTTATAAATTTCATCAAGGATTAAAATTCTTTCGTAAGATTCAATTAGGTCTGGTTCATTTAAATCTTTAAATAAATCATATCTAATAACATAAAGGAAAAGAATAATATATCTCATGTCCTTATCGTCTAAAATTTTATCAATTAAATCCTTATCATATTCCAATGTTAATGTCTTATGCTCCATACCTAAAGTCCACTAATCATTATTAATACTATAAATTCATTACTGTGAAAAAGAGTAAGATTGATAATTAAACATTCCTAAAAAATTTTACTAAATTCCTCTCAAATAATAGTCCATAACATAAAAGCAAAATTTTTTAGTTTTAATTTCTATTTCTTTAATAAGAATATTAAAATTCATGAATTTAGTTAATATAATTTTTTTGGTGTTTCGACATGGGAAGAAGAAAAAGAAAACAACCAACCTATAAAAGAGTTAAGAAAGTACCCAAAATTTTTACATGCCCAGAGTGTGGTGAAAAAAGTGTAAAAGTCACTGATATAAAAAAGAAGGGTGCTTTTGCTACAGTAAAATGTGGGAATTGTGGATTAACCAAGGAAGTATTAGTGAATGCAATTTCAGAACCAGTAGATGCTTTTGGAGATTTTATAGATATTTATTATGCAGACCAAGAACTCTTACGATTAGAAAAAAGAGTTGTAAAATTGAAAGAAGAAGGTGAATGGGGGGAACTCGCACTAGCTTACTCAATATTGTCGGATCTTTGCAGAACAAAAGCAGCACTATTATTAGAGGACGATAATATAGATATGGACAAAGTTAATGACTGGAAAATGAAAGCAGAACAGTATAAAAAGCTCGAAAAAGATGCTTTATTGAAGCTTGATACAGAAGAATTAGAAAGAGGTGTTAGAACAGATGAAGAGTCCTTATTTGCTGAAAGTGAAACAAAGATAAAGAAAGAGAGAAAAATAGAAGATATTTTTGATGATCCAGGATTTTTAGAATTTTAAAAATTCATTATTATGAAAATTAAGTATCATAATTTAAAATTTTCATTTTAATTTTAGCGGGAATATGTTTCCAAATTGGTAGTTTTAAGATATAGTTAAAAAATTGCTTTCTATTTAATTTCTTTTTTAATACTAAATAACTCCAATTGTAGAATGATAATCGATTAAATAGTTTCATGAGGTTTATACCTATTGGATTATATCTAGATGTTATAAATTGCGCAATATAAGGACCAAATCTCCTATTTTGTGGTATAGATTCAGGATAGACTGACTCAGATAATGGTCTATTAAAGATCTCATAAATAGAAAATACTGGTAGAAGTTTATCAAGATAATCATTAATTTTTTTATTATAATCTGGATCTTCAATAGATAATGTTGACATTTCATTTAATCTTCTTAACGCAAGATTAAAGTGCTTTTCTTTAAAATTTAACCATATTTTTAGCATAAAATCTTTTAAATCTTCTAATTCCTCTAAAACTTCATCCTCTTCGAATAAAAAATCATATTCTTTTTCATAATCTTTAATAAACGATAAAAAGATGGATTTTAATGATTTATTTTCAATCTCTTCAACATCTTCTTTTTTACTTATAAGAAATTTGAGAAATTCTTTTTTTTCCTCAGTCGAATGAATAGCATGCATATAAAGAGGTGTAGTAAATAATAAATCTTTGATTTTTCCTAATAATGTTTTATAATGCCCATACTTATCTATTATTGGATATTTTTTTGATAGTTTTTGCTTCATTTGAGCAAACTCTTTTGCAAAACGTTTCGATTGTTCAAGTCTAAATCTTATTTTATCACTCTTCTTTAATTTATTTATGAGACTGTTTCTCTTTTCTTTATAAGTACCAATTTTTTTAATTAATAATTCGTATAATGCCTTCAATTTTTTAATATAAGTAGAAAAATCTACACCATACTTAAAAACGATATAATTATGAGAAAGTAACGGAATTTGTAATGTTTTATCCATTAATTTTTTTTTCACACTCATAGCATGGTCTCCTATAGAATATGAAAAGGTAGTATTTTGGAGAACATCATCCAAAGAAGGAAATTTTCCCAAATTTCTAGGAGCATTTGTAAAATAACCATGTAGAAGTGTATCTATTGCTTTAAATTTATTATTCTCATACTCTGAAATGATTACTAATTCAAATTCACCTGGATGATGTCGTTTCAATTTAAGACGTCTATTTCCAATTACAATTGCCTGATTTGCTCTATGACAAACTGTATAACCCCATTTTAAAAATGGTTCAAAAATTTTTGATAATTTCAATTTATAATCATAGAATTCGGGACCAAAATAAATTGGAAATCCAAATCCACGGGAAGTAGAATAAATAAATTGAAAAACATTTCTAACCTTTTCTCCTTTTAGAAAACCAGGAAATTTAAAATGTAAAACAACACGAGGATAAAGAGCATTTATGCCTAAATGCATCCATGCTTCAAATAGTATTATATTATCCGGAAATTTAAATGAGTCTTTTTTATTTAAAAAGTCATCACTTAAAGTATTTAAAGCAGTAGGAATTGTATGGAGCCAATCTTTATTATCTTCTAAACAACCTTCCTTGAATCTTTTTATGAATAGTGATTTAATCTGTCTTTGAAGATATGTTTTCTTTTGATAATAATTATTCATAACTCTTAAAAAAGACGGAATCTCAAGTAATTGTCTCTGCAAATCATGTATTACATTGACAGTAATTTCCATCCTTGGTTTTTCTTCAGAGTGAAGCAATGATTTCAACTACTTAAATTCTCATTAGTACTTATGTAAAAATTTTAAAATTTTTATTTTTATTTGAAATTCATAGTATAATCCTAGATATTTCATTTTTAATAAGATAATATATGCTTAAAAAAAAGTAAGGAACTTTGTTTATTTACTAGTTACAAATAAAAAGATATTATTGTATCTACTAAAAATTTCACTCACTTCGACTTTTACGTCTTGCAAATAATTCTTTCAATTCTCCCATAATTGCTCCTCTTAATGACATGGGACTTGCAGGACGTCCTCCTCCAGGTGGACCTCCTGGTGGGCCTCCAGGTGGACCTCCAGGTGGAGGAGGGGGACCTCCAGGGGGACCTCCGGGCGGGGCTCCAGGACTAGGAGAAGCTGCCGTTGGCGAAATAGCAGGAGATACTGCTGTTCCTGTACCTTTGCCACCACCAAGACTGCTATTAATCGCATTAACTTGAGTTTGTAAACTTGAAACCTTTGAATTGATATTTTGGATGCTTTGATCAACTAAATCTGGAATTTTAAGAACTATTTGCATAATTTTTTCAACAATATCACCAAATGCATTAAGTTTTTCTTCTAATGGTGCTTTTCGGGTTTCTGAGAGAAAATTTGCGAATTCTTCTGCCATATAAAACTTCCTATTTTATTTATTAAAGATCTAAATTCCTTTATCTAATAATTATATATAGGTTTTTGTTTAATAAATTTAAGTTTAAAGGAAAAATATATCATTTTGAAAAAAATTTAAAAAAAGAAGTAAAAATGAATCTAACTTAATTCAGTAACAACATCTTTTAACTTAATCCATAATGCATTAATCTCTTTTCTTACTTCTTTAAATTGATGGATTTTTTTAATAAATATGTCACGGGCCCTATCAAAATCACGTTGAACATCATTTAATTCTTGGTCAAGGATATTCAATTGATCTCCATCAATTAATTTATTTTTAGCTTTTTCGACGTTTAATGCCTTTTTTATCACAACTGATCTTTTACTGGCTACGTCAGATAAAGCATTAGCAAATTCTCTTTTCTTTTCTACTAAATATTCTTTTTGTACAGCTAAATCTTTTATT
The DNA here is from genome assembly GCA_048886305.1 of Candidatus Hodarchaeota archaeon. Taxonomy (GTDB): domain Archaea; phylum Asgardarchaeota; class Lokiarchaeia; order Sigyniarchaeales; family SOKP01; genus Loki-b32. The sequence goes on along the minus strand of JBHLKV010000016.1, from coordinate 6,155 downwards.
GCGTTTAAATAACTTTTATTACCCTCAATATATTTGTCATTTTGATTAATAATTTCCTGATATAAATTTACTTCCTCATCTTTAATATTAGATCTGTGCTCTCTGGCAAGAGTTTGCATTTGCTTTAAAACATCTCTAAAAGTTCGATTAAGCATTTCTCGATTAATGTTGGCTTTGGTTATATTTTCAGCATATTTTATTTGAGAACTTATCAAGGCACTCTGGGCATTGATTAATTTCTTTAATTGCCCTACTAATTCTTTTTCCATTTTAGCTAATTCAAGTTCATCTTCATGTGTTATAATCGGCATTTTATTAAATCTCTTTTATTTGTTTTTTATTTTTTAATTAAACTATATGTTAATCATAATAACTTTTTTATTTATTTTTTTGTTCGAATTTAGAATGGAAATATAGCAGTTAAAATGTTATCTTTAAAATTAGCTTTAATAATCCGTGCTTTAATTTTTCTCCCTAATAGTTCAGGTGAATATACTACTGGTTTTTTTAATAACACTTTTATTCCAATATTTGTATCAATTTTCCCTATACATTCATGATTCCATCGTCCATTAGATACAATCTTTAAGTCAACTATATCATTTTTTTTTATATTTAAAGGCATTGTTTTCTCTCTTTTATGAATACCAAAATCATTTGGACCAAGTTTTAATTTGATACCATACTTTCTTTCCAATTTAGTTAATTGAGAATAAAAAAAATCCCATGATTTTGGACGTATTTTCTTTAATTTCCGACCAGTACGGTATACCAAATATTTTTGAATCCCTAATTGAATTTTATTTTCAGAATATCCTTCTCTTCTTTTGTTAACAACGAGTTTTATAATTTCCTCAATATCCTCATCATTTTCCCTTGGAAACCATACTGGGGCAAGTAATACATTAATATTGGAATCAATTAAACTATCAATATTGGCCAATAATCCATCCATATCATAATCATTACATGCACATAAATAATTTGCCTTGTTTGGATTTAAAGTATTTAAGCTGATATTAATTTGAGTAAGGTTTGCATTATCTAATTTTTTTATATTCTTTTTATTTAGCATTAAACCATTACTCTGCATAGATATACGTTCTATTCCATCAATCTCCCATAATTTCTCTAATAAAATGTATAATTCTGAATACAGTAAAATTTCACCATAAGGAGCAATATGAATTTCAATATCATAATTGCCTTTTATTTGGATAATATTTTTTACAGTAGCAATTAAATAATCTGATGATACAATAAAATTGGTTTTATAATCTCCTGCACTTACAAAACAATACCGACATTTTAGATTGCATAGTGTTAATGGTTTTAATTCAACAATATTTGTGCCTCTATCGATTACTCCTACAAAATCGACTCCAAATAAGGGAATCTCCGATTTTTCATCAATATAAATTACTTCAGAGGTCATTTTTTTTAAAATTTATACCTTAAAATGCCTATTATTGAACCTAAATCAACTATTTGACGCCCAGTTGGATGTTCACTACTTAAAATATTTATAATGCCACCAGATTTTTCTACATCTGTTATTATCTTCTCTATACCAAGTTTATGTTTCTTGCTAGCTCCCCTTATCATAGTGTCCGCTAAAAATAATTCCTTAATAGCTCCTTTTTCTGCGGCATTTGAAACTTCATTTACGCCTATGACAATAAGATCTGCATCTGTACTAAATATTCTGAGGATTTCTTCTATTTTTTCTGATTCTAAAAAGATTTTGGCGTTCGATTTTAACTTTCCTAATTCTTTTGATTTTAATGCTTCTAATATTGCACTTTCAGTACCAGAGCTCGCATGGACGCTCCTAATCTCTGGAATTTTTTGAGAATTTATTTTATCTCTTAAATATTTTATAAAAAGATCGCGTGTGTTGCCTGGACCACAAACAATAATTAAATTTATTTGAAGATTTTTCAAATTTTCTACTAATACTTTTTCAATAGCTTCAAAAAATTCTAAAATTGCTTTATTTCTGAAAGACTGTTCATATCTTTTACCGGGAATATTCTTTTTAATTGTAGCAATTCTTTTATGGGTAAAATTTGTAATGATTGCCAAGGTTGCAAGCCCTCGTTCGATTGCTATGAAAAACATGACAAAATTAGATTCAAATTTAGATGTTTCTTTTAATCGCGATAATTCAGTTTTTAACCATCTTTCTTTATTTATCGTCAATTTCTGTCCAATTTCAATATTAAATGTATGATATGTCCCATAGCTCACAAAATCTTCAGGACCCTCTAAAATTGTACCCTTTATTCTTAACCTATTTGTGAATTCATGGAAGGATACTTCCTCAACGTTTAATTTTAAATACATAGGTTTTCTCTCGCCTTTAGATCCTTCTTTCAGGACTATTCTTCGCTGAGTTCGAGCAGATACTTTATCATTTTTAGAGATAAGATTAAATAGAATCCAAAGATCATATAAACTTTCGATTTTCACTGTTATTTCTTGTTGCTTTTGATTGTACTCAAGGATTTTCAATTAAAATTTCATACTCCAGAGAAAAAATCTTTAATTTATAAAATAATGGATAATAAAAAAATTAAATCACTCTAAAATGAATCTGATATAAGTTCAATCTAAAAAATAAATAAAAAAATATGGAAAATATCAAAAAAAATCTTTATTTCTCTCCTAAAGCTTCTTTAACCCTTTCCAATTCTTCCATACGTTTCTTTTTCTCTTCTTCTCTCTTTTTTAATTCCTCAGGATCTGGCTTTTCGAGAGATACACCTTTCTTTATTGCCTCCTTAAGTTCATCATCAAGTTGGGGCATTTTTATACTACACCTATTTGTTTAAATCTTTAATTAGAGAATATTATTTTATTATACCAATATTATAATAGAATTTATTTATAAGTTTTAGGTTATAGAAGTTAGGTGTTTAATTCCATTAAGTAAGCATTTTCTCCCGATTGATAATAATTTTCTATAATTTTAATATTTTTTTGAAAATTGAATTTTTCATATAGTTTTATTGCGATAGAGTTATTTACTTGTACATTTAGAACAACTTTTTTAATTTCCTTTAATCTTTTAATTCTTTCTATCGTTTCTTGTAGAAGTAATGTTCCATATCTTTTGTTTTGAAATTGTGGATGAATAAGAAAATTAATTATATTGGCTTGATCTTCTCTATCTTTTATAACAACTATAAACCCTATTAATCTTTTTATAATTTTACCATCTTCTAATTTTAAAAAGAGCGTATTTTGCTGAATTAATTTTTCAACTAATTTTTTTGAAAAAGCATTTTCTTTAAATACATGTTGTTCGAGATTATAAATACTCCTTAAATCTCTTAAATTTACATCTTTTATTTTCATTAAAACCATATTCCTTTTTAAATTCTTTAATAGGATTTTTTTCTGTTATTTGTTGATATCTTAAAATTCTAAATGGCGTCATTTCTACTATATAACCACTTAGTTGGTAATCTTCTAATAGAGATATGAAATCATTATTTATTGACATATAAAATGGAATTTTTATATTTTCGCCATTAAAATCTATAAGATTTTGGTTGATGTTTAATTCTGATAATAAAATCTTATGAAATTCTTCTAAATTCTTTCTTTTTCCCTCCAATTGTGCAAATACTAAAAGGCCTTCTTCGGTTATAACTTCAAATGGTAATTTAATACTTTTTGCCCTTCGAAGATATCTATTTTTCAATTGATAATAATCTTTAGCCGTTATAGAGCAAAAATGCATTTTTAAAGAAACAGAAGGATATAATTTTTTAACAAGTTTAAAAGCGGATTCCTTACTATTAAATACAGATGCTATTGAACCTTCCTTCAACTTAAAACCTCTTTTTTTTAAAGATTCACTATTAGGAAAACAAAATTCAAATTCATTTAAGTTTATGAAGTCTGCACCAATTTTATCTAAAAAAATTATAAAATTTTCAAGATATTTTATATAACTTTCATCTGGGATGACTGGTACTTCAGCTCCTACAATTATTCCCTTATTTAAAGCATTTCTAATATTATCCCACTTTTTTTTAGGAGGATGAAATCTAATTTCATCCAATCCTACTTTAGCAAGTTCATTTGCAATAGATTCATCAAAATTTATACCATTTGTATAAAGATGGATATGGAACCTTTTTCCTTTTTTCAACTTTATATATTTAATGTATTCAAGAGTTTTCTCTAAATTAAATTCAAAAAGTGGCTCTCCCCCAGTTATACTCATTCCTTTTGCATTTATTTTATTAATTTCTTCAAGTAACTCATCTTTTAAGTCTATTTGTATCTCATCTGCATAAGTAATATCTTTTCCTTTACGTTCTTCTGAAATAGGGCAATACCAATAACAATGATTAGGTTTTTGACAAATTCCATTTAAGAACAGAACTGCTTTAGCTCCTTTTAAACAATGTTTACACCCTAAAGGAATTCCCCTACCTTTAATATGAAATGAATTAGTCTCTGTTTCTACGATTTTAGATTTTTTCATCTTTTGAATAATTTTTTCCTCACAATAGATTTTCTAATAGCTAATTTTTTTAATATTTCTTCTGTAGATTCATTAATCTGGATTTCTTTTTTTAAGAATACACCTGTTCTTCCATATTGTTCTCTTCGCATAAGTATTTTTTTACGTTCATTAACAGTATTAATACTTACATTTAATTCCTTTGCTATACTCGCTTCATTTCCTATTAATGACATTTCTTCATGCCCTTGTAAATTGGGTTTGATTAATACTAATCGTTTATCTATACCCGCAACTCTAATATCTGATTTTAATTGATTGAAATTAACTTTACCTCCAAAATCATAAAATTCTACAAATTTTTTGTCGATTTTAGATAAAGGGATAGTAATGGATTCTAATTCGCTTAAATGAATATACAATTTTATTACATCAAGCGGTGTTGCCATAATGATTTCTCTAAAAAAATTTTTAAATCCATTTTTATTTAAAATAAATTCAATCTGAAATACTGGTATTTGTGCCAGAAATATTATATCAATATCACTTGCTTTATGGACATCACCACGGGCAATACTGCCATGCACATAAGGCTTAAAACCTTCCTTAATAAATAATTCTAATAAGCTAATAGCATTTTCTCTTTTTTCCTTTAAGAGAGTCCAATGTGCTTTTGAATATGTTATGATGTTATAATGATCTCTTAAAATTTTTTCTTTTTTCATAAAATAATTTCAATTTTTCGTATTCAATAATTTATTCTCTATTAAATTTATTACCATACCTAGAAGGATGGTTTCATAATAATTAAATGAATAATTCGCCTTTTTTATAGTTATTAAGTTGAGCTTCTTTTCTTTTTGATGATCATATAGGCTTAAGAATCGCTTTAAATTTTGATTATTCAATATAAACGCTGATCTTTTACTAAATATTGTATATAATTGCGAAATTAAATGAGAAGAATCGAATAATTCCTTATAATTTTTGATATTTTCATTATTTAATTTCGGATTAATTAATATCATACCGTAATTTTTTGGATCAGTTAATATTGATGAATAAGAGAAGGAAGATTTAGAGTAATTTAGCAGGATATAATTAAAATTAAATTCTAAGTCTTTTTCTTTAAGAAAATCAATGACAGTTGAGATTAATTGCCTTATATTAGCTATAAGGATTTTATCAAACCCGATTTTGAGTCTTAAGTTAATAACATTAAAACCATAGCTACTTAACCCTTCAGTTAAAATATAAAATAATCTTTTCTTATAATTTGTTCTTAGAATTACGATTGTTGGTTTCTTATAACTTTCTTCTCTTAAAAAAATATTTCTTGTTAAAGTCCATTTACTGTTAGATATTGATTGATTATCCATTTTTAATGGGAGATTGCGGTAGATAATATATTCTAGCGCTTCATTGGAAAATGAAAATCTCCAGCGATGTGTTAGCTTATATATTTTAACCCCAATTAGCAATAAAATTAATAGGATTATTATTATCGTATCAATAAATATCCAATCTATTTGAAAAATATCTGTTGGCATAGGCTAAATTTGATCTCTTGTAAATTTAGTGAATATTGCTATTTTACCATATCTTCTATCCATTTTAAATATGTATCAGAACCTTTTTCAATCTTCAAACCTATACACTCTGGTTCATCATAGCT